>SHYI01000004.1 GCA_009692905.1 Chloroflexota bacterium | reverse complement strand
CTGTGGGCGGCGGCGTAGGTGGCAAGGGTTCCACCCATGCTGATCGTCTCGTCGTCGGGGTGGGCGTGTACCGCCATGAGAATCAGTCGACCGCTGCTATCCATGCTCTGATCGTACGCGCACAGGGCGGAGTGGGTCGGCTACCCTGACCCTACGCGGCGCATGGCGCCGCACGAGGGAGGTGCCTGATGGGAGCAACCGATCCAAAGGTCCAGCGCTGGGCGCTCATTCTGGGCGCCTCAAGCGGCATTGGCGAGGCGACAGCACGCCTGGCGGCCGAGGACGGCTACAACATCTGCGGCGTCTACCTGGGTCGCTCCCGCGGCGAGAAGCTTGATGCGGCCATTGCTGCCGTCAAGGCGACCGGCGTCGAGGCCCTCTACATCCGCGGCAACGCCGCCGATGACGAGAAGCGTGGCGAGGTCATTACTCAGCTATCTGAGAAATTCGCTGCTGCCCGCGCGGCTGGCCTCACCCCTCAGCTCGGGATCGTCGTGCACTCGCTTGCATTCGGCAGCCTGCAGCCCTTCCTCCCCGACGGCGAGACGCCGCTGATCACCCGCAAGCAGATGGATATGACCTCTGACGTCATGGCGCACTCCCTTGTCTATTGGACGCAGGACCTGTACGCCGCAGGTCTGATCGGCAACACGACCCGTATCTTCGCCACCTCATCTGAGGGCGCCTCGAAGGCGGTGCCGATGTACGGCGCCGTTTCTGCCGCGAAGGCTGCCGTTGAGGCGCACTGCCGTCAACTCGCCCTTGAGCTCGCACGGCTGGTGCCAGGCGCAACCGTCACGGCGCTGCGTCCAGGCGTCGTCGATACCCCAGCGCTGCGCAAGATTCCAGGAAGCCAAGACTGGATTGACGTGGTGATGAAGAAGCACCCAGGGAAGCGCCTCACCACACCTGACGATGTTGGCCACGCGATTGTTGCCCTCTCGGCACCTGGGATGAGCTGGGTCACGGGAAACACCATCACGATTGACGGCGGTGAGCAGATCGCCGGGGGCTGATTTAGCGCGCTACTTCCGCTTCATCCAGCGCAATCGATAGAGGACATTCGCAGCCATCGGCACCGCAGCAATTGCGATCGTCGACCACACGTTCGCCCCGAAGAGTTGCGCCAACAGGCCACTGAGCGCGCCGAGACCAACGAGTAGCACGGGTGTGTGTGGCATTTGGTGTTGCAGGTAACGCAGCCCTGTAATCACCAGGCTTACGGCGAGAAGGCACACCAAAACGAACGTTGTGATTACAGCAACAGAAATGTCGTACAGCTGCGTTGCGGCTAGGGCAGAAGCCGTAAGTAGCGACGCTCCCGCCGCAAGTGCCGTGCGAACAACCTTGATCATTTTTGGAAGTCGCTTTCGCATCTGCTGTACAAACTCACGCTGCGACGATTCCAGCAAGATGAGACCCCATGCCTTCCGGTAAGCGTTAGTGGCGAGAAACTGGTCGGAGAAAAGTCGTCGACCCATCACTGCAAGAAGAATCAGGAGCCACCCAGCAGAGTGTTGATAGAACAGGGCTAAACCTTTCAACATTGGGAGCTCTTTGCCAGCTCGGCGGGCGGTGTTCGCGCGCAGGTGTGCATTCTCACGGAGGGTTGAGTAGCGCTTGAGTGGTTCGGTTTTATCCCAGCCTTGCTGCGCCCGAACCACCGAAATCCCAATCGTGTTACCCGCATGTTGTCGGTATAGGGCCAGCGGCTTGTCGATTCGGTGTACCCCACCGTAGGCTGCCGCGACGAGTGAATACCAGTGATCATGATCGGGCAATTCGACTGGAATTTCCGGATGGATCTTTGCCAGCGATGCATCAAACACTTCACAGAAACCGCTCACTTGCGGCTGAATAATGCGCTCAGCAATACTCATCTTGCCGTCCGTTTTGATGGTGTACTCATGCAGCCGATCCGGACGCGTCGCATCGTCAACCAGGAGGTAGGCATCGCAATAGACCATAGAGAGCATTCCGCGTGCCTTTATTGCCGCAACGCTCTCTGCGAGTTTCTCAGGAAGCCAAACATCATCCTGATCACAGAATGCGATGAGATCCACACCTCGCGCAATCAGAAGTTGCGTGGCTTTTTGGAAGTTTGATCGAAGGCCGAGACGCGCAGGATTCTCCACCCAGGTGAATCGTTCGTCTTGCAGAAATGGGCTTAGATCTGGTACTGAGCTGATCTCCTGGAGCGGGGAGTCGAGTGTGATCATGCAGATCCACTCTTTGTGGGTTTGTGTGGCAATGGATGCGAGCTGCTCACCGAGCCACACAGGGTTCGGCTGATATGCCGCGAGTGCGATTCCAACCAAACTGGGCTGCCAGGCCACGCTGCTCTGGGGCATCAACCCTCACCTGGCGGTGGCGGTTGGAGTTCGGCCAGGGTGGGTAGCGCCGCATCGCGCTCAGAGAGAGTTGGCCGCTCAATTGGCCATGGAATCGCCAGGGTTGCATCGTTCCAGATCACCCCGCGCTCCCCTTCGGCTGAACGGGGCTGATCCACCTTGTAGAGCACTAGGGCGGGGTCACTCCCAAGTACGGCGAAGCCGTGGGCGAACCCAGGCGGAATCCAAAGTGAGTCGCCGTTCTCGCCAGAGAGTTCCGCCGCGACGTGTTGGCCGTAGCTGGGTGAGCTGGGGCGGACGTCAACCGCTACGTCAAAGATGCGTCCCATGAGGCAGGTGACAAGTTTTCCTTGTGCGGGACCGTATTGCAGGTGCAACCCACGGATCACACCCGGCAGCGACCACGACAGGTTGTCTTGAAGAAACCGCACTGAGAAGCCACCATCACGCAGTGCTGCGCCGTTATGCAGCTCCGTAAACCAGCCACGCGCATCTGCATACCGTTCACGGCTGATAAGCAGCACCTCAGGGATCGCTAGTGATTGCACCTTCATGCGCGCATCTCCTGCACGACACGGGTCAGCGACTCTTGCCATGGGGCCAGCTCGATACCGAGCGCACGCGCAATCGAGCAGTCAAGCACACAGTTTGTGGGCCTTCGCGCCGCAGCCACGTACTCACTTGTTGTCGTTTCGGTTACCGGAATCGCATGGGGGATCACCCCTGCATGAACGCCCGCGTCAATGATCGCGCGTGAGAATTCTGCGCGGTTTACGCTGCCGCCTCCTGCAAGGTGGAGGAGCTGGTTACCCATCACCTCTTCTCGGTCCTCGCGCTGCAGCAGTGCAAGTGTTGCGCGCGCAAGATCGGCAGCATCGGTCGGAGAGCCAACTTGATCACCCACCATGGTGAGGGGTTTGCCGAGCGCCGCCAGCTCTAACACTCGTCGAACAAAATTGCTCTTGCTCGTGCCATAGAGCCATGAGGTACGGATCACGATGCTGTCGCCGTTCACCCGCTGTACTGCACGCTCTCCTGCAAGCTTTGATTCACCATACACGTTGAGCGGTGCAGGGCTATCACCTTCGCGCCACGCTACGCCGTTACCATCGGGAAACACGTACTCGGTTGAGTAATGCACAAACGGAACCGCCCGCGCTGCCGACCATTCTGCTAACCAGCCTGGTAGATCTGCGTTGATAAGGAACGCTTCGCCACGTTCGCTCTCGGCGCCATCAACGTTGTTGTATGCGGCGGCGTTGATTACCGCCTGCACTGGGCCGAGTACGTCAAGCGCACGAACAAGGTCGACTCGGTTACTGAAGTCTGCTTCGTTGCGGCTGACGCCAACGCCAGATGCGCCGAGCTGCGCCAGCAGCGATGATCCAACTTGTCCGCTCGCCCCAATCACGATTGTGCGTTCGCCTGCAGTCACGAACGTTCCCCCTGCGCCGCACGACGGAGCCGCGCTGCATACACATCAGATGGTGTGCGATCGGCGATGCGCAGAAGCGCGTCTTGGCTGAGGTATCCACGCCGGAACGCCGCAAGCTCGACGTAGCCAGCCTCACCCGCCTGATCGCGCGTGTGCTGCTGGATCGCGAGAGATGCGGCAACGAGTGAATCTGGTGTTCCGGTATCAATCCACTGCACGCTCTCTGGGATTACCATGTGCCGAAGGAGTCCACGCTGTAGATAGTGCGCGTTGACATCCGTGATCTCAAGCTCATTGCGATCGGATCGCGAGAGCTGCGCGGCAACGGTAACGACATCTGCGCTAAACGTGTATAGCCCGGTAACGGCAAGGTTCGAATCTGGCGCAGATGGCTTCTCAATGACTGCGTTCACCCTGCCATCGGCCCCTATCGTGGCGACGCCGAAGCGCTCAGGTTCGGGAACCGCCTTGAGGTAGATCTCCGCGCCGCCGGTGAATCCCTCCAGGGCCGCCGCAAGCTGCGCGTCAAAGTCATGGCCGATGAAGAGGTTGTCGCCCAGGATGAGGGTGATCGACTCACCCCCAATGAAGTCTTTCCCGATCACGAAGGCCTCGGCGATGCCGCCAGGGGTCGGTTGTTCTGCATAGGCAATGGAAAGCCCAAGGTCACGCCCATCACCGAGAAGAGCTTCAATCGCCGGGAGGTCGCGCGGGGTGCTGATGATCAGGAACTCACGAATTCCACCGGTCACAAGGGTCCAGATCGGGTAGTAGATCATCGGCTTGTCGTAGACGGCGAGGAGCTGTTTGCTGACGCTCTTCGTGGCTGGGTAGAGGCGACTGCCGCCACCGCCGGCGAGCACGATCCCCCTCATGAGCCAGCCGCAGCGACTGCTTGGGCACGAGCACGCTCCACATGCCAGACAACCGTGGCCTTCAGCGCCTCGGCAAACTGGTGCTGTGGAACGTAGCCAAGTTCGCTCTCAGCCCGCGCACCATCAATCGCATATCGATAGTCATGTCCAAGGCGATCTGCCACAAACTCGATCTGCGACACGTACGACGCCCCGTCGCTTCGTGGTGCAACCTCGTCGAGTATCTGGCAAATCTCACGTGCCAGTGCAAGATTGGAGCGTTCGTTTCCGCCACCGAATGCATAGCGGCTTCCGGGGGCGCCGCGCTCCAGCGCTTGCATCACCCCGCTGACGTGATCTTCTACATAGATCCAATCACGGACATTTGAACCGTCGCCGTAGATCGGCAGGGTTTTACCTGAAAGTGCGCAGCGAATAAGATGCGGGATGAGCTTCTCCGGATATTGGTACGGCCCAAAGTTGTTCGTGCAGTAGGTTGTGATTGTTGGCAGGCCATATGTGTGATGCCAAGCCGAAACAAGATGATCGGCCGCCGACTTTGATGCTGAGTACGGTGAGCGCGGATCATATGGGCTCTCTTCGGTGAAGAGGCCGTTTTCTCCCAAGCTTCCGAACACTTCGTCAGTGGAGATTTGCACAAATCGAAAGTGTTGCGCATCGTCCGCACTCAGCTGTTGAAAACGCGCCAGCGAGGCGTTCAGCAACGAGAAGACCCCAAGAATATTGGTCTGCATAAATGTGTCTGGTTCTGCAATGGATCGATCAACATGTGATTCAGCGGCAAAGTTCACAACGGTGTCAATCTGGTGCTCCTGCAGCAGGCGCGCCGCGAGCGCTGCATCCGCAATGTTTCCACGAGCGACTTCAATGTCGTTTCGCCCCGCGAGCGACGTTAGATCTGCGGCGTACGTCATTGCATCGAGTACGACGACGCGGTGCCCAGCGCTTGCTGCACGCTTTGCAAATGCACTACCGATGAACCCGTATCCGCCGGTCACGAGCATGGAGCGCTTGTTTGTGCTGGCGGGCATGCTCACCGCTAAATCACTTTGCCAAGGAGCCGCCGTAAGTTCTCCGCCGCCTCAGCGAGCACGGGAGTTTCGTCATCTGGTGTCAGCTCGGTGAATCGTGTTTCAACGCCGAGTACGCCCGCCCACACCCTCTCTTGGCTATCGTCGGGATTGTCATGCACGCCACCGGAGCGGATTTTTCCGGATGCTTCGGTGATGGTCATGCCAAGAAGCGTTGTGGCTTTTAGTTCTTGCTCGGTAGATGCGCGCAGATCTGCAGTACGCCCAGGCACGAGCTTGTCGACGAAGGCATCAAGTTGCACCGCCTTCTCTTCGCCGGTGATCTCTTCGCAGATTCCGAAGAGCGTTGCCGAGCGATAGTTGAAGGAGCTGTCGAACCCGCTGCGCGCCAACACAATGCCGTCGGTCAGGTGAATAGAGACGCACACCTCGGTGCCCACCACAGACTTAAGGAAGCGACTGGCCGCCGATCCGTGCCAGTAGAGACGGTCGCCGTCACGCCAGTGTGCCGTGGCGGTGGCGTGCGGGCGACCATCAAGGAGGTAGGCAACCGTGCATGTGAGGGCGGCGTCGACGACGGGGTAGACGTCGGCCCGCTCGTAGTGTCCGCGCTCAGGGAGTCGTCGCACGCGTGTGCGCTCGCTTGGCGGGTATCCGTCGGCTACGGGGATCTCTCGTGGCATGGGGGCATCGTAAAGGAGGAGCTTCAGGTTGGGAGGTTTCCTGGCGGACCCGACCGGATTCGAACCGGCGATCTCCAGCGTGACAGGCTGGCATGTTGGGCCGCTACACCACGGGTCCGCGACAGGACTGCGAAGCCTACCAGAGGGGGTAGGATCCGACTATGGGATATGGATCAGACGCAGCATCACGAGGCGGCGGGGCTGGCCGTATCGACCTGCGCTCCGACACGGTCACCCACCCAACCCCTGAGATGCGCCGTGCCATGGCCGAGGCGGAGGTCGGCGACGACGTCTTTGAGGACGACCCGACAGTCGCCGCCCTAGAGGAGCGTGCCGCTGCCCTGCTCGGCAAAGAGGCGGGTCTCTTCGTCGCCTCAGGGACCATGGGGAACCTGGTCACGGTTATGGCGCAGGTGCCGCGCGGTGGCGAGATCATCACTCCCGCTGAAGGGCACATCTACAACGATGAGGCGGCAAACTACGCCGTCGTCGCCGGCGCCGGACTACGAGTGATCAGCGAAAACCCCAACGGGGAGATGCCGATCGCCGATGTCGTTGAGGCGATCCAAGACGCATCTGACCCGCACAGCGCCATCACCTCGCTCGTCATCGTTGAGAACTGCCACGCCCACACCTTCAGCCGCCCAATCACTCCGGCCTACATGCGTGAGCTGCGCGCCGCACTCAAGCCGCACGGCATTCCGATCCATGTCGATGGCGCGCGCCTCTTCAATGCGGCTGTTGCGCTGGGCGTACCAGTGCGTGATCTCGTGGCTGATGCCGACAGTGCAACCTTCTGCTTGAGCAAGGGGCTTGCTGCGCCGATCGGCAGCGTCGTCGTTGGTAGCAAGGAGTTCATCTTCAAAGCACGTCGTGCACGCAAGCTACTCGGCGGCGGAATGCGACAGGTAGGAATTCTTGCGGCTGCTGGACTCGTCGCACTCTCCGATGGCCCAGAGGGCACCGTGAAGCGACTTGCTGAGGATCATGTCAACGCACGACGCCTCGCCACTGAGATTGCCGCGCTTCCTGATGTGATCTCACCTGGCCACATCGCGCAACCCGAAGGCGAGCGACTCGACCCTTCGCGCGTCACCACAAACTTTGTGATCTTCAAGGTGACCGGCGGCATCGCGCGCCGAACGCGCTTCCTTGATGCTCTCGAGAAGCGCGGCGTGCTGATGGTTGCGTATCCGCACGGACAGATCCGCGCCGTTGCACACTACGGAATCGGCGACGAAGAGATCAGCAAGACAATCGCGGCGACAGCTGCAGCGCTGACCGAAACCGCGTAGCGCAGCGCAGCCGATGCGCATCGTTCCCTCGATTGATCTTGAGAAGGGTCGCTCTCGCATTGTCTTCTGGCCTGGCGCCGCTACGGGTGTTGGCGCGCCAACAGATCAGCCTGCACGCATTGCACGGCACTTTGTCGATCGCGGCGCAACACTGATTCACCTCGTGGACTTTGACGGCGCGCGGGCCGCAGCACCGATGAACATTGAATCCATTGGTGCAGTCGCAAGTTTGGTAGCAACGCCACTCCAGGTAGCTGGTGGACTTGAGTCACCCGAAGGGATTCGCATCGCGTTTGCCGCGGGGGCAACGCGTGCAGTGATCTCTCTTGCGCTGATTGATGAGCCAGAGAAGCTTTCGGCGTGCATCGCCGCTGCTGGCGACTGGCTTGCGGTTGGCTTTGATCCGCGGCCAGAGCGAATCGCTTCGTTCAACTGGAAGCGCTCAAGTGCCCCTACCGCAGAGGCACTCATTGATGAACTTGCTGCGGCGGGGGTTTCGCGCATTGTGTTAAGCCACGGTGGCAACGCGAGCGAGAGCGCAGCGTTCGCCAACCTTGCGGCGCGGCAACCAACGATGGAACTGAGTGTTGCGGGGGGCGTGAGCGACCTCGATGGTGTGCGCCGACTCCGCGATGCTGGTGTCGCCTCGCTAATCCTGGGTGAGGCGCTCCTCTCAGGTGCGATCGATTTCGAGGAAGCCTCGAGGATCGCCGACCCCGCGCAGTAGCGGGCACAGGCGGCGCGGCTCGCGTAGACTCCCCCGCATGGCAACTGCAAAGCGCATCAACGAACCACTCGCGCTGAGTCCCCTCGCGGGCCTCGGTGCCGTCATCCTTACGGGCATCCTGTGGGGCACGATTGGCGTCGTGACCGGCCAGCTCAAGGCTGCCTTCCCTGGTGTTGATGGGGGGCCGAGCACGCTCAGTTCCCTCGTGCTGGTTGTCGTACGCCTTGGCATCACCGCCCCAGCTGCCGCCATCACGGCGCGCATCCTGCTCGGCCGCGGCGCCTTCCGCCTCCCTGGCCGAGTGCTTGCACTCGGCCTCGGGCTCGGCCTCGTCCAAGCGTTCTTCCAGTACGCCTACGTAGAGGCGGTAACGAACGCTGGCGTTGGCATTGCCACAGCGATTGAACTCTGCCTCGCTCCGGTCCTTGTCGCCACGCTGAGTGTGATCTGGCTGCGCGAGCGGCCCGACCGCATGATTATTGGGGCGATCGTCTTCGCCGCGATCGGCACCATCGTGATCTCCGTCAACGGGGCGGTTCCCGGAAAAGAGGCGACCTTCCAGGCGGGCATTCTCTGGTCACTCGCCTGCATGGTCGGCTACGCCTCGTACATCGTGCTCGTACGCCATCTCGCCGCGGGCATTCATCCACTCGAGCTTGTTGCACTTGCCGCCACTGGTGGATTCGCGGTGCTTTCGGTGGTGTCGACTGCTGTTGGGGCGAAGCTTCCTGATCTCGCCGATAAGGACCTCCTTGTTCCAGGCTTGCAGTTCGCTTACCTCGCATTGATTGCAACCTGTCTTGCGTACGCGCTCTTTGTCTCAGGAGTGCGCGCTACAAGCGCCACCACTGGTTCGCTCGGCGCACTCGCTATGCCACCAACGGCAACAATTCTTGCCGCGGTGTTGCTTGCGCAGATTCCTACCATTGAGATCGTCATCGGCCAGGTGCTGTTGATGGCGGCGATGGCCGTCACCATTGTGCGAACTGCCCGTCGATCAAATTCATAATCACGTGCGAGCAACTGCTGTAGCCCTTGCACTGACCGCAACGCTCACGCTTGGCGCGTGCGCTACAGACGAAACACCAAGTGCATCTTCTAACGCAAACGGCTGCCCCGCGTCGCAGCCCGCAACGCTCAACACAGAAGCATCAAACGACATTGCATTCGAGACAACGCTTGGCACATTCGTAGTGCGACTTGCGGTGAAGAACTCGCCAATCGCTGTGAGCAACATCACCGCACTCGCGAGCTGCAACTTTTATGACGATGTGATCTTTCACCGCATCGCCTACATGGAGAACGGCACGCCGTTTGTAATTCAGGGTGGCGACCCAACCGGTACTGGTTCAGGCGGCCCCGGCTACTTCATCAAAGATGAGCCGGTCGTTGGTGAATATCGACGCGGTGTGATCGCGATGGCTCGATCGAGTCAGCCCGACTCACAGGGGAGCCAGTTCTTTGTGATCCTTGATGACGCTGCGGCGGTTCCACTTGAGAGCGCTCGTACCTATGCAATCCTGGGAGAGGTCATCTCCGGCATGGATGTCGTTGACGCAATTGCGGCGCTGGAACGCAACGGCGAGGATCGTCCGATTGATCCTCCGAAGATCATCTCAACCACGGTCACCCCTTCAGCGCCATAGCTCTTCCGCGCAACTGATCGTTCGCGGGTAAACTCCCCACATCGTCGGCACCAGCCGACCACGTGGCCCTGTGCCACAGAGGAGAGATGGAATGGCAACCGCCAAGATTGAGACCACCGTCGGAGTCATCGAGTTCGAGCTCCTTGACGATGCGGCACCGAAGACCGTTGAGAACTTTGTGACCCTGGCGAAGAAGGGCTTCTACGACGGGGTGATCTTTCACCGTGTCGTTCCTGGCTTCGTAATTCAGGGCGGCGATCCTGACGGCACCGGCATGGGTGGCCCTGGCTACAAGTTCGACGATGAGCCGGTGACGATGGGCTACGCCCGCGGCACGGTGGCGATGGCGAACTCGGGGCCAAACACCAACGGGAGCCAGTTCTTCATCTGCCTCGATGACCTCGCTAGCTTGCCGCCGAAGTACACGATCTTCGGCATGGTCACCTCAGGGCTCGCTACGGTCGACGCGATCGCCAAGGGGGCCACAGGCCCAGGTGACCGACCGCTGGAGCCGGTCAAGATGACCACGGTGACGATCGCCTAACCCTCACTCTCGGCACAAGGTGTGCCAGGGGGGGGGTTGGAATCCGACCCTCCAGGGAGTATTCTCTCCCTAGCTGTTCTTGTTCAAAGACCATGGGTAGGTGGGTTAGGGTAGTCGCTATAGGCGACGTGATAGATGCTCTTTGAGCGTAGCGGGCGGGGCTGACTTGTTCGTCCCACAAGCGGATCGGCTTGAGGCGACTCCTGTCAAAGGGGGTCGCCTCATTTATTTCCCCCTGGATTTATGTTTCCCCCTGGATTTACCTGGCGAGACCCCCTGATAAACTCGCCACCCCTCGCGCTCGTAGCTCAGTGGATTAGAGCGTCTCCCTCCGAAGGAGAAGGTCGCAGGTTCGAATCCTGTCGGGCGCACCACACGGAGTAGACTCCTCCCCATGGCAGACCAAGATCTCGTCGCTGTTCCGCTGCTGCGCCGGCCGCTCTTGCTTGTTGCTGCAGCCGTCAACCTTGGCGCTGTGGTTGTTGGCCTGAGTGGCACCGACGAGCGCCTCTTCTATGTTCCTGCCGCACTCGGACTTCTCTGGTTGATCGCCTATCGCGCACAACCGCGCGAGGGGGTGCGCCAACTACGACGCGCACCACAGGGTTCGATCGTCGTGCGCCGACCAGATCGACCCGCGCCACGACAACGCACAGAGATGCCACCGACGCCATCTGGCTTTGCACCATCTGCGGCGGTTGCTGCAGCACAGGCGCGCGGTGGTGTGCGCAAGCCGATCAAGCCAGTAGAGATTGGACTTCCAAGCAAAGGTGCGGAGCCTGAGAAGAAGCGCCGTCGCGGGCGTAAGGGTGGAGACGGACCGAACCTCGGTCTCTAGTTACGGCGCGATCTTTACCGTAACCACCGGTGGCTTGCCGAGCGCAAAGCAGCGAGCATCAAGCCAGCCGTCGCGGATTGCCTGGCGCTCCTCTGCATCAACAGTGAGCTTCCAACGAATTTTTACGGCGACCCACTCTATGAGATACACGCAGTTAGCCGATTCAAGTGGTGGGAGCCAGTAGGTTGGATCGTCGTCGCTCTTTGACTGATTGACGTTGTCGGTCACTGCGCGCAGCGTCCACGCAACACCAAGATCGTTGGCGTATGACTGTCGACGCGAGCTTGACCACTTCCATGCGCCTGAACGCCATGCTTCAGCAAGTGCAACAACGTGGTCCACATCAACGTCCGAGGCTTTCGTCCACGTCTCTCCGTCGTAGAGGCTCAGCCACTTTCCGGTGCTCACAGTTTTTCCGGTTGAAGAGAACTGCACAGAGACAAGTGATTCTGCGATCAACACCTCTGCGCGCGTATCTTTGCCGTTCTTATTCGCATCGACCCAGTGCTTGAACAGTTTGCGGTCGTATCCACCAATGCGCTCTTCTGCGACTGGCACGCAATCGAGTGCCGTGAGAAGGCCGAGCTTGGTGTTGTTGGTCTTGCATGCCTTTGCGGCACTCGTTGCTGCATCGACCGGCGCGGGCACGGCAAGCGTTGCGCTGACAAGCAGGGTGAGCAGTGCGGCGGTAATGCGAGACTTCATCAGATTAGATTACGCGACGACGTTGAAGAGTGCGCGCACGAGCGCGGTTCCCCCTTCATCGTGAATGTCGACGCGTGCTTCGTTGGCCGCGGCGCGAACCGTGCAACGTACGGCGGTACCGGTTGTAAGGCCCAGGTACTCCAGTCGAATGCGTCGGCGTGGTGCGCCGAGCTGTGCCGGTGCGACTGCGCTGAGTGCCTCTTCAGCGATCTCGAGCCAGGCGGCATTGTTGACGTGGCCGAGCGGATCGAAGTCGGCAACGCGCAGCGGCACGGTGACGGTGACGCCTGGCGTGTCGCCGGTTGGCTCTGCGGGGATCTTCTCGGGGGTGAAGGACGCGCCAACCTCAGCGACAAATGGTTCAAATTCGGCTGGGAAGCGGACCGGTCGTCCGTTCTGGTCGGTCATGACCCAATCAATGGTGGCGTCGGCGATCACGCGACTGGCGCTGCCGAAGAGGCGCGTACGGCGTCGCGCCATCACATGGCGGAAGCCGACGAGGGCGGTGGTGCCCGTCATGGCCTCATTGGAGCGAGGCGGCTCATCGATAAGTAGGTCAACGCTGCGCACGACCCAGCCGACGCCGCGCGACTCATACCAGGCGCGTCCGTATTCAAGCGTCTCGCTGTGCTGCCAGGCGAGGTCTTGGGCGTGGCGGAGCACCGCTGCCGCGCGCATGGTGCCGGCGCGGTTGCACTCGTCAAAGCGCACCGAGCGGCCCTCATCACGGTACCGGGCGTGCTCCGGGAGGCGTGCCTCGTCGGGGGCAAAGCCAGGGGTGAGTCGCTCGTTCAGGCTCATCCGGCCGCCAACCGACCGAGAGTTTCGAGGGTGATGAAGCGCGTCTTCTCGCGCGGAGCGCGCACGATGGTGAGGCGCGCGGCAACGATCGCGGCGGTATCGAATGCCACCACGCCGATGGCGATTCGCGCGCTGCTCCCAGCGGCGCGAATGCGCGCGTCTTCAAGCTCGGCAAGAAGGCTGGCGTCAATGCCGCGAGCGCCCCACTTGCAGTCCCAGAGCTCTGGAACGGGGCCAGCCTCAACGGTGACGTCGAACGGGTGCGGATCGGCGGAGACGCCGTCAATCGCGAAGCGGCGTTCGCGCCGCACGAGGCGGTCTGCATCGTTCGCGAGCACCGGTCGGCGGCGCAACATCTCAGCGGTGGTCGCCTCTACGACTGCACCGCGGTACTGCGCATTGGAGGCCTGGGCCTTGCCGCCGATTGCGAGTGCACCAACTACGAGTGGGTCTGTGGTGGTGCGGTGTGATGGAAGTGCGGCAAAGAGCGCTGCAGCCTCTGCTGTCGTCGGTTCAGGATCGTTCATCACCGCTCGCGCAACAAGGCGCTCTGCCGGTGTGCCATTTGCGATTGCAACAGCGAGTGGGCGCAGGATCGGATCAGCCTGAATCCCTGAGTACACCACGGCTCGCCCATCGCGCGGCGCATCGCTAAACGAGATCCCCGCGGGAATCCGCGCAGCAACCGTGGCACCGCTGCTTGGCGGAACGACATCTTTCGGCAAGCTGGCAGGGTTCAGCGTTGCGGCAAGGAGCGTCAGCGCAAGGCGTGGTTGCATGCCGATCCAATCAATCGCTCGATGTGGGTCGTTCGCGGCGATCACGCGCTCAACGCTTGCAGCGAGTGCTGCCAGTGCGCTGGTTGCCGCGTCTGGTAGTACGCGATCACCGATTGCAGCAATTGCTCGATTCAGTTCCTCTTCGCCGAGCGTTGAGACAACGTTCGTGTGATCAAGCGCATCCGTTACCTCTTCACCGAGTGTCACGAGTCGCGCGAATAGATCACGCTGCTGCGTGAGTGCAGTGCCGCTCATAGCGTTGGCCAGCTCAGCGCTGCAGCATCGAGAAGAAGTTCTGGGTTTCCATTACGGCGTAACGCGCTCAAGGTCTTGTCGATGGCACGTAGTGCCTCTCCCCATGTCGCTGGCGGAAGCCGATGTGCAACGGCCTCAATCTCTGCGCGATCTTCTGGGAAAGCGATCTGATCAACGGCGCCAGTGCTCACAAGCGCAAGGTCACGCGCAACACCACGCCAGAGGCGCAAGAGTGCAGTCGCAGCAGCACGTCGCTCCGCAGGTGTCGGTTTGGCACTGCGCTTCGCTGGGCTCTTCTTCTTCGGCTCGACATCGATATCTGGCGCGTCATCGCTGCTGTCATCTCCATCAGCACCGTCAGCGGCTTCACCGTCGTCGGCACCAGCAACAAGGATCGCGCGCGCATCGGCAACAAGCGCGCCGAGTTGCCCAAGCCGTGCATGCGGTTGTGTTGCGGCGAAGTCAAGGATTTGGCGACGAATCTGCGCGTGTGCGCGAGCGGCATCACCCGTTGCCTCTGCTTCGATGAGTGGCCCGGGGCGACCCGATGACATGCGAAGAAGTCGCACGGCGGTTGGTGCATCAACGCCGAGTCGCTCGCCGAGAAGCTCGCTCGCCTGCTTCGCGTCAGGAAGGCCGAGGCGAATCACCGCACAGCGGCTTCGAATTGTTGGCATGAGTCGCGAGTCTTCCGCGGCCGCCAAGATCACGTGCGTGCGTGATGGTGGCTCTTCGAGTGTCTTCAGGAGCGCGTTCTGTGCCGCCTCGTTCATCTTGTCGGCGCGCTCGATGAGCGCAATGCGGCGGCCCCCTTCAACGGAGAAGAGGGCGAGGCCGGCGGCGAGAGCGCGGATCGGGTCGATGCCGATCTCATCCGAAGCCCCTGTTGGGGAGATCACGACGAGGTCGGTATGGCTCCCCGAGGCGATCAGGCGACAGGCTCGGCAGGCGCCACATGGCCCGCCGTCGACTGGCTCGCCACACATGAGCGTGGCAACGGCGTCACGGGCGAGGGTGCCTGCGCCCGCACCACGCGGCCCAACAATCAGCAGGGCGTGCGGTGGTGCGTCGGCGAGCAGCGTGGCGAGATGCGCCGCGGCGGCGTCATGACCACGAGTTGCAAAACGTGCAGGGCGACGCGCAGGGTGAGCGGCGTCAGGCGGCGTTGAGACCGCCCGCGCCATCTCGTTAGGCTCCCTTGCTCCCCTTAGCCTTTGGCCGCGTGGTGCTCTTCTTTACGAGAGCGACCTTCGCGGCGGGCTTGGCGGCACCGCGTGCTGCAGGCTTAGCGGCAGCCTTCGCGGCAGGCTTCGCAGCACCCTTCGGTGCCGGTCGACCGCCACGCGAACGGCCCTTGCCGCTCACTGGTGCCTCTTTGCCGTTGAATGCCGCCGACTCGCTCGCTGATCGACCGGTCGCCTGCAGTTGGGACTGCAAGAGCGCGGCCACATCTGGTGAGACATCGCTGATGCCATCGTCGGCGTCGTTGTAGCTCGCGCTCGAACGAATCGTGTCGTCCTTGTGTGAGCGAGCAACTTCGTCAGCGATTCGCGATGGGCCGGAGCCGAGCTGCTGTCGTGCAGCGCGCACTGGTCCACGACCCGTAGCGGTTCGTCGCTCAGTGGCGAGATACTCCGGAACGCCGCCTGGCGCTCCATCATCGGCGTCGTCGAGCGTCATTGTCTCAATGCCGTCGAGTGAATCGCCACCAACTCCGCCGCGACCACGACGTCCGCGACCACCGCGACGGCGACGGCGGCGTGGGCCGTCCTCACCGAACGCAGCTGCACCTTCGTGGTTGTGTGGTGATGGCTCTGCGCCTGCAGCGAGATCATCTGGGCCGAGATCATCAAGGGTGAGTGTCTCAATGGAATCAGCGTCAACCATCGTGTCGCCCACGCGGATTGTCGACGAGCGGCGCACTGGTGTTCCAGTGCGTGGCGCTGCGGTCCGTGCGGTGCGTCCGCCGCGAACTCGTTCGCGCTCAGGCGCTGCGCCAACGCGACGTGGTCGTGCTGGTGCTTCGGACTGCTTGTCGGGAACCTCTGTCATAGAGAGGTCCTCTTCGCCTTCGGCGGCAACTCGGCGACCACTGCGGGCACCGGCCTCAACCTTGGCGATATTGGTGATCTCGATGAACTGGTCAGCAACTTCAACGAGGTCGCTGCTGGTGTTTGCGCGGAAGCTCACCACTTCAACGCGCACGCCCATGTCTTGCACCGCACGAATGGCTGGTGCGAAGTCGCCGTCGCCCGAAATGACAACTGCGATGTCGAGCTTTGGTGCGAGACGCACAAGATCAACCACGAGTTCGATGTCGAGGTTCGCCTTGAAGCGACCGTCACCGTACTTGCGAACATCCTTGCTGACAACCTTGTAGTTGTTGCGCGCGAGGAAGTTGTGGAAGGCTTTCTGATTCTCATTATCTGGATCAAGACCGGTGTAGGCGTAGGCGCGAACGAGATCGCGGTTTGCCGTAAGGGTCTTGAGGAGCGTGACGTAATCGATGTCTACGCCGGCAGCCTTTGCTGCATAAAAGACGTTTGCGACGTCTACGAAAATTGCGACATTACGTGACATTACTTTGTACCTCTGGTTTCTTTAGTAGATAACGTGGCGTGCGCTGCTACGACGGGGCTGGGCCGGTATCGGCCACCTGCCCGCGCGTCGGAGCGCACGGCTGCACCTAGACACCCTAGCAGGTTGAAGAGCGACGCCCCCTTTTGAGCACGAATTGCGCTTAGCGGTCGTCTCGCGCGTCAACGATCTGGGCAACGCCCGAGATCCAGACGCCCAGTGCAATGAGGGTGATCCAGAGGCCAGGGGCGCGGTCGATCCCGAAGACGAAAGAGAGGGGCAGGTCATACCCAGTTGCTGTGACCGCAGCGCCGATAAGCGTGGCGATGAAGCCAACGGAGGCGACGGTCACGAGCCCCACATGAACGGGCCACCAATCGAATCGCAGCTGCTCGCCAAAGGCATCTGGGGCAATCAGTAGGAAGAGGGTGGCAAGCGCAACGAAGAACCCAGCCGCACCGTAGGTATCGAAGGCGTTCCCCACCGTTGCGGGTATGCCGGGGGCGGCGAGTGTCCACCAGGCGGGCAGTGCGCCGAGCACCACACCTGCGGCGCCAATGCCACTTAGGCGTCGACCACTGCTGCGTCGAAAGAGGCCCCCAGAGGTCGACTGGATGCGGCCGATCGGCTTCACCCAGCTACTCCTCGCCAGGCGTCGAGGTGTACATCGAGGGCTTCAGCACGCCGACGTAGCGCAGGTTGCGGTACTGCTCGCCGAAGTCGAGCCCGTAACCGACCACGAACTTATCGGGGATCTCAAAGCCCATCCACTGCACTGGGATATCAACCACTCGCCGCGCGGGCTTGCTGAGCAGGGTGACAATCTTCACCGAACGCGGGTTCTTCCCCGCGAGGTAGTTCGTGAGGTAGTTCAACGTGATGCCGGTATCAATGATGTCCTCAACGATCAACACGTCGCGCCCTTCAATGGTCCCCGAGAGGTCCTTCAGGATGCGCACGGTGCCGCTCGACTCGGTGCTCTTGCCGCCGTCGTACGACGAGACCTCCATGAGGTCAATCTGCACGTTCCCTGGAATGGCGCGCATCAGGTCGGCAACGAAGACGATCGCGCCCTTCAGCACGCTGACAAGGATCAGTGAATCGTTCCCCGCATACGCCGCACCAATCTCTGCGCCGAGCTCGCGCACGCGCGCGTCAATCGCCGCCTCGGTAATCAGTACCGACTCGATATCGTCGTGCGGGTTCTGGCTCGCCGCCATGGTTGCTCCTCCCGACTTGGCGCCCCTGCTTGGGCCTGCCGCTTTGCGTCTGAATCGTAGCACCGCAGCGTGATCAGATACTCTCAGGGGGTATGGCAGAACATGTCGGGCACAGCTACACAAAAGACCGCAAGGTCCTCCTTAATCGTTTGCGCCGACTTGAGGGACAGGTGCGCGGCATTGCGCGCATGGTCGACCGCGAGGAGTACTGCGTCGACATCCTGCAGCAGACCTCCGCGCTTCGCGCCGCGGTCGACGCGCTTGGCCTTTTAATCCTTGAGGACCACATTCGCGGCTGCATGAAAGATGCGGCGGAGAAGGGTGATGCTGAGAAGTCCATTGAAGAGGTGCTCGACGTCGTGCGTCGCTCCATGGGTCGACCGGCACGCAGCGCAACGCCGAAGAGCGGAGCTACGGACTGAGCTCCGACACGACGCCTCCCGAACGCGCGCCACTCCCCACTGATCCGAGTGCGCTGCCGCCAACCGAACGAGAGACGCTGGACGAACTTGCGCGCCAACTCACCGCAGCATCACTTCCTGAACTCTCTGCCGCTGAGACTTCAATCTTGACCGCACACCTGCGACTACTCGATGCATGGAACCCAGCAATCAACCTCACGCGCATCAGTGATCCACTCGATCGCGCAACGCGACATCTGTTGGATTCGCTGGTTGCTGCTCCGCACATCGAGCACCTCCTTGCCGGCGGCCGCGGCAAGATCGCCGACCTTGGCTCTGGTGGTGGCTTTCCTGGCGTGCCGTTGGCGGCGCGTCTGCTTTCGCGTCACGACGGTCTTTCAATGACGCTGATTGAATCTATCGGCAAGAAGGCGCGCTTTCTTGAAGCGGTTACCGCAGCAAGCGGGCTCGCACCGCGACTGCGTGTCGCTCATGCGCGCGGAGAAGATCTGGCGCAGGGGGGAGGAGTTTGTTTTGATCTGATCACAGCGCGAGCGATCGCACCACTCGGTGAGCTGATCCGACTTGCAGCGCCGATTCTCACGCCAAAGGGCTCGCTGCTCGCATGGAAGCGTGCGGGAGAGGGCTGGGATGCAGAGCTGAGCGCTGCTTCTTCCTTCATTGGATCTAGTGCGATTGAGGTGATTTCAGTGAACGTCGCTTCGCTAGAAGGGGCCCTACTTGTGCGCGTCACTCCGCACGAATCTGAGCGGGTGCGGGCACGGGTATAGGATTAGGGCGATAGCAACCGATCAGGGGACCCTGAATCGATGGGAAAGGTGCAGTGAACCGCGATGGCCTCTGACCAGCAGAAGGGGAAGCCCGACTGGCACGACAACAACAGCGGCGAGGAGCTCTTTGTTGAGCCTTCGCCGGACCACCTGGTCGCATCCGCAGCGGGTAGCGCCCCAGTCCACGATCTAGAGAGAGCGACGACTGCCGCGAAGCGGTTCATCCTCGGGCGGCCGATCTCTAATGCGGAAGAGGGCGAGGAACGCCTCAGCAAGACTCTCGCTCTGCCGATCTTCTCCTCTGACGCGATCTCGTCGAGCGCCTATGCGAGCGAAGAGATCCTGATCGTGCTCGCCTCTGCGGGTGCCTCATACCTGGCATTCGGCCCGGTCATCGCGCTGGCCGTCGGCCTTCTTCTTGCGATCGTCGCGCTGAGCTACCGGCAGGTTTGCTTCGGATTCCCAAAGGGTGGCGGCGCATACGCGGTCGCCAAGAGCACGCTCGGCACTGGCCCCGCACTCATTGCTGCATCAAGTCTTGTCATTGACTACGTGCTCACGGCGGCGGTCAGTACCGCGGCCGGTGTTGCCGCCATCACCTCAGCGCTTCCTGAGCTTTCACCGTTCCGTGTTGAGATGGCGATTGGCGCGCTCGCTCTTCTCGTCCTTGCCAATCTCCGAGGGCTGCGTGAATCAGGAAAACTGTTCGCTATCCCAACCTACCTGTTTGTCTTCGGAGCGCTCGCGGTCATTGGTGTCGGGCTTGTTCGCATCGCACTCGGCGACCCGGCCGTCAATTGGAGTGAGGGGGTCACCGTCATCCCTCACAACGAGATGCAGCTGATCTTGCCCTTCCTGTTGCTCAAGGCGTTCGCCTACGGCTCCGTCGCCCTGACGGGCACTGAAGCGATCTCGGATGGCGTCTCTGCGTTCAAGAAGCCTGAGGCGAAGAATGCGGCAAACACCATGAGCATCATGTCTGTTCTGCTCGCGACAATCTTCTTTGGCATCTCACTGCTTGCGTTTGCGTTCGGCAAGGTTCCACAAGAGGTTGGTGGCGAAACGCTAATGTCACAAATTGCTCGAGCCTCATTCGGAGATGGGATTTTCTATGTCGTCTATCAAATTGCAACTACTGGCATCTTGCTTCTTGCAGCCAACACCGGATTTAATGGTGGGCCGCAGCTCGCACGAATTTTGGCCCGAGACGGATTCCTGCCGCGCCAGGTTGGACAGCGCAGCGATAGGCTTGCGTACGCTGGTGGAATTCTGACGATTGCCGTGGGCGCTGTGATCTTCCTTCTCGCAACGGGCGCACTCGTCACCCTCTTGATCCCCGCCTATGCAATTGGCGTATTCCTCGGATTCACGATCAGCCAAACAGGCATGGTCGTACACTGGCGAAATGTTCGCGGCGCCGACTGGCAGAAGAAGGCACTGCTCAATGGTGTTGGGGCAGTAGTCACCGGTTTCGTTCTCGTCATCATCTCGCTTGCAAAGTTTGCGGTTGGTGGTTGGATCATCTTTATCTTGGTTCCGCTTGTCGCTATCTTCATGGCGCTGGTGCGCCAGCGCTACAACCTGCACGAGCGCGAGCTGGCCATTAAGCCAGATCTCGTGTTTGATGCGCCACATCGCCCACGCAGGATTATTGCCCCGTTCGGCGAGATCAATCGCTCTACCGTTCGTGCAATTACGCTTGGTCGAATCCTTGAAGGCACCACTGGCGAGCTGACTGCCGTGCGTGTTGTCTTTGACGCTGCTGAGGAGATCGAGGTTCGCGAAAAGTTTGAGCATCTTTTCCCTGGCGTACGCCTCGTCACGGTTGAGTCTCCGTTCCGCGCCATCGTGGAGCCGATCTGCCACTACCTCGACGAGATCGAAGATGAGGATGCGCACCTGCCACCAGAGCAGCACCGCATCAATGTGGTGTTGATTCCGGAGTACGCCGGCCGACACTGGTGGGATCGCATCCTGCATAACGGCAACGGGAAGCGCCTACGCGAGACGCTGCTCGGCCGACGCAACACGGTGATCCTCGACGTTCCGTACCGCCGCGACCTCGAGTAGGTAGCTCCCGCCTTAAGGAGCTTCGCCACGAGATCCCCGAGGAGGGGTCTGCCCCTTCGCTCTTGCCTACCCATTTGTGGATAACTCTCTTGACAATGGTATTGATAAGGTTGTAACCTGTTTGGGTGTTGAAGAGTAGGGGCGCGAGCGTTGATCCAGCACGGCCGGTCTACGTGATCAGCGTGGCGGCCAATATCGTCTCGGTCCACCCCCGAACCCTACGCATCTACGAGGATGAGGGCCTGATCTGCCCCTCCCGAACCGAGTCGAACATCCGCCTCTTCTCTGAGAACGACCTGCGGCGCATCCTCTGGATACGCCACCTGACGCAAGACTTTGGGGTCAACCTTGCCGGCATCAAGCTCCTCTTCGAGCTTGAGGAGCGGCTCGGCGAACGAATCTTGGAGCGACTGTACGAAGAGGGTCAAGCGGAAGAGGCGAAGCGAGCGCCGCAGGAAGCGGCAGGAAGGGGACGAGCATGAGCAAGCGAACCGAACGAGAGATTCAGGCAGACATTGATGACGAGCTGAACGAGGAGGAGCAGCTCGCGATCGACGAGGCTGTCGCTGCAAGTGACGACGACACTGTTGTGCCACGCGGGCGCGGCTCCTTCCCCCTTGTTCCCCTTCGCGAGATCGTGATCTTCCCCGAGATGGTTGCGCCGTTGAAGGTTGGCCGCGATAAGAGCGTTGCCGCTATTCGCGCCGCAGCAGCCGCGGGCGGCTGGATCGCCCTGGTCACTCAGCGCGAACCGGAGCAAGAAGAGATCACCTCGGTCGACCAGCTACATGCGATGGGCACACTCGCCAAGATCGCGCAGGTCGTGAACCTTCCCGACGGCACACTCCGCGCCGTGGTGCAAGGGCAGCGTCGCTTCAAGGTGAAGTCGCTCGACACCACTGGCGCCGCACTCATGCTCAAGGGAACGATCGTTGAGACACCAGAGGTCACTGGTGTTGAGGTCGAGGCGTTGATGCGCAGCGTGCAGGCGCAGGTGGAGACGTACGTCACCTCTGGCGCACCGGTGCCACCTGAGGCGGCTGTTGCGGCGAAGAACATCAGTGATCCAGGGCTTCTTGCCGACATGACGGCCTACACCCCAGACATGACGACCGATCAGCGACAGGAGCTGCTCGAGACGATTGATGTGGTTGCTCGACTGAAGTACGTCGCATCATTCTTGTCACGACAGATTGAGATCCTCGAGATCAAGGGGAAGATCCAATCTGAGGTGCGCTCTGAGATGGATAAGAGCCAGCGCGAATACTTCTTGCGCGAACAGCTCAAGGCGATTCAGCGCGAGCTCGGCGAAGAGGATCCGCAACAGGCCGAGACGAATGAGTTGCGCGAGAAGGTTGAAGCCTCTGGCATGCCTGAGGAGATCAAGTCGCGGGCGCTCAAGGAGCTCGATCGCATGAGCCGCATCCCTTCGGCATCGCCTGAGGTTGGCGTGATTCGTACGTACGTTGATTGGCTGATCTCGATGCCGTGGAACGTCGCCACCGAAGATCGTATTGAGATTAAGGAGGCGGCCAAGGTGCTCGCCGACGATCACTACGGGTTGGAGAAGGTGAAGGAGCGCATCATTGAGTATCTCGCGGTGCGCAAGCTTGCGCCGCAGGTGAAGAGTCCGATCCTCTGTTTCGCCGGCCCTCCAGGGGTTGGCAAGACGTCGCTCGGCAAGTCGATCGCTCGTGCGATGGGCCGCAAGTTCGTGCGCATGAGCCTCGGTGGCTTGCACGACGAGGCGGAGATCCGTGGGCACCGACGCACCTACATCGGTGCGCTTCCTGGTCGAATTGCGCAAGGAATCAAGCAGGCCGGCACCAAGAATCCCGTCTTCATGCTCGATGAGATTGACAAGCTCGGCGCGGACTTCCGCGGCGACCCTTCGTCGGCGCTCCTCGAGGTGCTTGACCCGGAGCAGAACTCGACCTTCCAGGACAACTACCTTGAAGTGGAGTTCGATCTCTCGCAGGTGCTCTTCGTTGCCACCGCGAATCAGCTCGACACCATTCCTGCGCCGCTGCGCGACCGCATGGAGATCATCCAGATTCCTGGATACACCGAGGCGGAGAAGGTGCAGATTGCAAAGCGCTACATCCTGCCGAAGCAGCGTGAGAATCACGGGCTGACCGAGGCGCAGGCGATCATCCCCGACGAGACGCTGGTACACCTGATTCGTCACTACACGCGCGAGGCGGGCGTGCGTAATGCGGAGCGAGAGATCGCAACCGTGATGCGCAAGCTGGCACGCGCCGTTGCCGAGAAGAAGGGTCGTAAGCCAGAGGTTGACATCAAGCGGCTGGCCACCTGGCTCGGGCCTGAGCGCCATGAGTACGGCGAGATGGATAACGACGATCAGATTGGTTCAGCGACCGGCCTCGTCGTGACGCCAGTCGGCGGTGATGTCGTCTCCGTCGAGGTTGGCGTGATGGATGGCCGCGAGGAGTTGATCCTCACCGGCCAGCTCGGTGACGTGATGAAGGAGTCGGCGCGGGCCGCACTGACGTGGATCAAGGCGCACGGAGCGGAGCTCGGCATTGCGCCAGAGCGATTCGAGAAGTCTGGTCTGCACATCCACGTTCCAGCGGGTGCCATTCCAAAGGATGGCCCCTCGGCGGGCGTGACGATGGCGACGGCGATCGTGTCAGCGCTCACCGGCATCCCTGTTCGTAAAGAGGTGGCGATGACTGGAGAGATCACCCTTCGTGGACGGGTGCTGCCGATCGGTGGCCTCAAGAGCAAGGCGCTAGCGGCACACGCCTCTGGTGCACGCGTGGTGCTGATCCCGAAGAAGAACGAGAAGGACCTGCCGGAGATCCCTGAGGAGATCCGCAAGTCGCTGAAGATCATTCCGGTGGAGACGATCGGCCAGGTGCTCGAGCATGCCCTGCGCCGCAAGCCGAAGCCGCTCCCAGCAAACCACGGCACGCCGCGACCGCCGCGGATCCCCGTGCGCTCGCCTGGGGCAACGGGCCGGCCAAGCTGACCTGTCGCGTTGATCAACCGACTCGCAGACCGTATTGAGGAGGCGCTCCGTCGCGATGCGGCGGGGCGTCTCCCCGAGCTCCCCTTTCCGCTCCCAGAGGCACTCACCCCGCTTCGCCTTCCAGGCCTTGAGCCTGTCGACCTCAATCCGCCCGCGAGTAGCAATCCGCGCATTGCCGTGGTGACCGCGCTTCTCGTGCCCCCTGTGGCACTGGGGAGCTGCAGCTCTACGGGCGGTGGCAAGAGCGTTGACCCGCACCCGTTCGACTGCCAGGTGCTGCTGATTAAGCGGGCAGAGCACGGCCGTCACGGCGGGCAGATCGCCCTCCCGGGGGGCAAGGTAGAAGGGAACGAAACCTCACAAGAGACGGCGATCCGCGAGCTTCATGAGGAGCTCGGCTTTCACGCCGCAGACCCTGAGCATGAGATTCGTTTCGTTGGTTCGCTTGACGCCGCCTATGTGCCAGCCAGCAACTTCCTTGTGCAGGTGCTTGTTGCCGTAGCGCCACAGACCCCGCAGATCACCCCTGATCCGCGAGAAGTCGCCGAAACACTCGGCGCTGAGCTCGGCCTCTTTGACCCGCGACATGAGGTGCACGTCATCGATGCAAAGGAGCAGGGCCAGCTCTTGCGATACGGCGTTATTCCAGTGCCGGGAGAGCGACGCGTGTGGGGCCTTACTGCGCGTCTCCTCTGCGAGCTCGCCTCGCGACTCGCGCAGGCCTAACGGGCGATGGACTAGGCGCTGCGGCGGCGCGGCCCTGGTGGCGGAGGGATCGGGGCGCTGAAGCCGCTCGGGAGCGCGCCCTGCTCCGCAAGACGACGGATCACAAAGCCGTAGTACTCATCAACCGAAGCGCCGACGCGATCCCAAGTGAAGAGCTCAGAGCGTTCGATGCCCGCTGCACTCAGTCGCGCCTTCAGCTCTGGGTCGTGAATGACGCGCGCAAGCGCATCCGCTAACGCGTCAGAGTCGGCTGGTGGAACCAAGATGCCGTCTCGCTCGCGACGCACCACGGCGCGATAGCCGTGAATGTCGGAGCAGATCACTGGTGCGCCAGAAGACATCGCTTCAAGGAGCACGATGCCAAATGACTCGCGCCCTGTTGCCGGAGAGACAAAGACATCGGCGGTCTTGAAGAGCTGCGCCTTCTCTGCATCACTCACGCGCCCGAGGAACTCAACATCGTTCAGTTGTCGCGTAAGAACGTAACGGCGCGCCTCGCGCTCACCAGGGCCTGTGCCAACAATGAGGAGGCGAACCTGCTCTCCGTTGACCTGCATCTTGCGAATTGCGCGCAAGAGGTGGATCAAGCCTTTGCGCGGCTCCATTCTTCCAACGAAGAGCACGTTCGGAACGCCGTCACGATAGCGAGAGATCGGCACCGCGTTGCGATAGCGGCTCGGCTCAACGCCGTTCGGCACGATCTTGTATTCGCTCGGGAAGTAGCGGCTGATGAAGTGGCGTGCCGCCGGGCTCACGGCGATGCGCCCGTGCAGTCGATTCGCGTAATCGCCCATCACGCGTCGGCCGAACTCGTAACTGAGTGAGAGCCCACCAAATGCGTGGAAGGTGCCGATGTTCACCGATTTGGAAAGCGTCAGTGCTACGAGGCTGAGGAACGGCACAAACGGTTCATGGAAGTGCAGTACGTCAAACTGCTCGCGCTCGAGGAGCTCGCGCACTTGGCGCAGGTAGGTTGGGCTCAGCGTGATCGTGCCCATGGATCCGTTGAATGGAACGCTGAATCCCTTGCCGATGCGAATGACATCGCCTTCGGATGCCTTCTGCAGGCCGTGGCTACTAGTGATGATGCGCACATCATGGCCGCGTGCTCGGAGGACGCGGTAGAGGCTGCCAACGTGATCGTTCACGCCGCCTGGCATTGGATAGACGTACGGGGTGACGAGACCAATTTTCACTTCTGCTTCACCGGTCGCTTATGGCTCTGTGGG
>SHYI01000073.1 GCA_009692905.1 Chloroflexota bacterium | reverse complement strand
CGATGTTCCCCTTCCACACCTGGCTCCCTGACGCGCACGTACAGGCCCCCACGGCGGGCTCCGTCATCCTCGCCGGCGTGCTGCTGAAGCTCGGCGGCTACGGCTTTATTCGCTTCGCGATCCCGCTCTTCCCCGACGGCGCGCACCTCTTTGCGCCGCTCATGATCGCCCTCTCTGTGATCGCCATCATCTACGGCGCACTTGTGGCGATCGTGCAGACCGATCTCAAGAAACTGATCGCGTACAGCTCGGTGAGCCACATGGGCTTCGTTACGCTCGGCATCTTCACCTTCAATCAGCAGGGTGTCGACGGCGCAATCTTGCAGATGCTCAACCACGGCCTGATCACGAGCGGACTCTTCCTGCTCGTTGGTATCGGCTACGAGCGAACACACGATCGCGAGATTGCCAAG
Organism: Chloroflexota bacterium; assembly: GCA_009692905.1. Lineage (GTDB taxonomy): Bacteria > Chloroflexota > Limnocylindria > Limnocylindrales > Limnocylindraceae > Limnocylindrus. The sequence goes on along the minus strand of SHYI01000073.1, from coordinate 4,593 downwards.
ATGGGCGGCTGGGCGGTGCGCACCCCCCTGTACGCCGCGCTCTTCGGCTTCTTCCTCTTCGCCTCCGTTGGCCTCCCTGGTCTCTCGGGATTCGCCGGTGAGTTCCTGGTGCTGCTCGGCGCCTTCATCGCCAACCCGATGGTTGCCGGCGCATCAACCCTCGTCATGATCCTTGCCGCCGTCTATCTGCTCTACATGTACCAGCGTGTCTTCACCGGGCCGCTTTCACCGTTCCTAAAGGGGCTTGGCGCAAAGCTGACCGATGTCACCCCAACCGAGATCCTGACACTCGCACCACTCGCAACGCTGATCGTGATCTTCGGTGTGATGCCGACCCTTCTCACCAGCTCATTCGCCAAGAGTGTCGAAACGTTCCTGATGTCGGCGATTAGTGTGGTCGGACAATGAACAACGACCTGCTCACCTTGGCGCCACTCATCACCGTCGTCGTCGGCGCGATCGCGGTGTTGGTAAGCGACATGATCACGCCAAATCGCAACCATGCGCCGGTTGCCGTCGCACTCGCTGCTCTCGGCGCAACCGCCGCACTGCTGATCAACCAGGGTGGAAGCAGCGCCAGCGCGCTTGGCGGCAGCTATGTTGCGGGGCCATTCGTCGCCTTCCTCGGCCTGCTCGGAATCTCAATCGTGGCGATCACGCTCTTGATTGCGCCGGCGTATCTTGCGGCGCGCAACTATCCAACCGCTGAACTCGCAGCAACACTCCTCTTCGCCCTTGCTGGCGCCATTCTTCTCGGTGCCGCAACCGACCTTGTCACACTCTTTGTTGGACTCGAACTGATGGTCATCCCTGGGTACGTCCTCGCCGGATATGCGAAGCGCGATCCACTGAGCACCGAGGGAGCCGTGAAGTACTTCTTGCTCGGCAGCTTCTCAAGCGCCATCCTGCTCTTCGGTATCGTTGTGCTTTGGGGTGCTGCGGGAACCGCTTCGCTGAGCGGCATTGCAGTTGCGCTCGCATCTGGAGAGGCGAGCGCAGGGCTCGCCGTTGCACTCGCGCTGATCACCACCGGTTCAGCGTTCAAGATCGCGGCGGTGCCGTTCCACTACTGGACCCCCGACGCCTACCAAGGCTCACCAACGCCGATCACCGGCTACCTCTCAGTCGGTCCGAAGGTTGGTGCCTTTGTGCTCCTCATTAAACTGTTTGTGATTGCTCTTGCGCCACTCGCCGCCCTCTGGATCCCAGTGATGGTGGTGTTGGCGGCGGCAACGATGACACTCGGCAACCTGGTGGCCCTCACCCAGAGCAACGTGAAGCGCATGCTCGCCTACTCATCGATCGCACACACCGGCTATCTGATGGTCGGCATCGTCGCGGCTGGTGCGGGAGAGGCGGCGGGAGTCGCTGGAGTTCTCTTCTATGCGGCGGCGTACGCGTTCATGAACCTCGGTGCGTTTGCATTCTTGACCGCGCTGCAGGATCGACCTGGCGCCACGACGCAGCTCTCCGATCTCGCTGGGCTCGGCCGCAAGCATCCGCGCATGGCGATCCTCGCGGCAATCTTCCTGCTGAGCCTCACCGGCATTCCGCCGACGGCCGGCTTCTTCGCCAAGACGTACGTCATCCTGGCTGCGGTGCAGGCGGGGGGGCCAGCCACGATCCTCGCCGTGATCGCGGTGCTCAACGCCGCCATCGCCGCCTTCTACTACCTGCGCGTCATCGTCTATCTCTTCATGCGGGACCCGGCGGAGCCAGCGGTTCAGGTGGCCGAGGGGCCAATGCTGCGCGCCGGCCTGCTGATCGCCGCCATTGGCACGGTGGCCCTCGGACTCGCCCCCACCCCGATCATCGAGGCGGTTATCCAGGCCCTCGCCACGTAGGCGCCGCCCCCAGGGCGGGGTGTAACAATCGAGCTTCCCGCCACGCCACGGCCCCGTCGCATCAGCGGGAATTCATATAAACTTCCGCTTCTATGAGCGCACAGCACGCATCCGCACTCCCCGCCGCCACGGGCGCCGCCGTCTCCCGCCTTGCGGGAGAGCGTGACGTCATTGAGGCGGCGCGCCGCGTGCACCGTGCCCTCGGCGATACCAACCGCCTTGAGGTGGTCCGCCGCCTTGCGGCTGGCCCCGCCACCGTCTCTGAGCTGATTGAGTTCACCGGCCTCTCACAGCCGCTCGTCTCGTGGCACCTGCGCCGCCTCCGCGCCGCCGGTCTCGTCACCACCGAGCGCTCCGGTCGCGAGTCGATCTGCACCCTCCGCATCGCCACCATCGCCGAAGGCCACGCGCTGATGCTCTCCGCCCTCGGCATCGCTGACCCCGCCGCCTGGATCGCCCCAGCCGATGCGCTGCCGAGCGCCACGCCACTCGTGGACGCCGTTCGCGGCGAGGAGGCCTAACCGTGGCCAAACGCAAGATCGCGAAGCGCACAAGCGGCAAGCGCGTCACGCAGGGGAGCCTCCTCACCACCAACGAGCGCACCGCGATCAAGCGCATCGGTGAGCCGATCGCGCTGTTGCTGGGAAGGATCGGCTTCTCGCCCGACGGGCTCACCCTTGTTGGATTCGGCATCGTGTTGATCGCCACCGCGCAGGTTGCACTCGGCAACTGGGCAATCGCCGCAGGCATCCTTATCGCCGGCACGCTCTTTGATGGGCTCGACGGCACACTCGCCCGTGCAACGAATCGCGTCACCGCGTTCGGCGCCTTCTTTGATTCATCGCTGGATCGCGCGGCGGAGGCGGCGATCTACGCTGGCATCGTTTACAGCGCCGCAGTCATTGGTGATATTCAGATCGGGACCTCAGCGGCGCTTGCGCTCGGCATCGGCTCACTGGTGAGCTACGTGCGTGCGCGTGGCGAGGGCCTCGGCGTCTCCGCACACGGTGGCATTGCGCAGCGCGCCGAGCGCGCGGTTCTACTCATCCTCGGCCTGCTCGCCGCCGGTCTCAGCGGAGAGACGAGCTACCTGCTCTACGCACTCTTCATCATCGTTGCGCTATCAGTAGTCACCGTGCTGCAGCGAATCTTGTTTATTCGCGCCGCGTTGGCAACCACCGGGCGTCGCGCATAGCGCGCCAATTAAATACTCGCCGCCTGGCGTGAAACGGGCGGTTAGTGAAGGCGGACCCACAAGAGTGGGCTCGCAAAGCGGAAAGGTCGCAAGGGCGACAGAGAAAGGGGTAACAGGGAAAATGGTAGAGATGAACGGGCCTCGCGCCCAATGGAATGCCCGACCGGCGCCGACAACGCCGATCAAGGCAACGAACCCGATCCGCGTCGCAATCGCGGGCGTCGGTAACTGTGCCAGCAGCTTGGTGCAGGGTCGCTACTTCTACGCCGACGTGGCGAACGATGCAAAAGTCCCAGGGCTGATGCACGTCGACATTGGCGGCTATCACGTGCGCGATCTTGACTACGTTGCCGCGTTCGACGTCAACGTGAACAAGGTTGGCAAGGATCTCTCCGTTGCACTTGGCGCAGAGCCAAACAACACCTGGACCTTCCAGGAGATCCCAACCACCGGCGTGATCGTTCAGCGCGGACCAACGCTCGACGGCATTGGCAAGTACCTCAAGGACGTGGTGATCGAGTCACCAGAGAAGCCTGTGGACGTTGCCGCTGTACTCAAGGAGCGCAAGGTTGACGTGCTCGTTGCCTACCTTCCGGTCGGCAGCGAAGAGGGGATTCGCTATTACGCTGAGCAGGCGATCAAGGCGGGATGCGCGTTCGTCAACGCAATTCCAGTCTTCATTGGTCGCGAGCCAGAGTGGCAGAAGAAGTTCGCCGCAGCCGGCCTCCCAATTGTCGGAGACGACATCAAGAGCCAGGTTGGCGCAACGATTGCGCACCGTGTTCTTGCTCGGCTCTTCGCCGATCGTGGCGTGCAGCTCGACCGCACCTATCAGCTGAACTTCGGTGGCAACACCGACTTCCAGAACATGTTGGAGCGCGATCGACTTGAGAGCAAGAAGATCAGCAAGACCAACGCGGTCACCTCAATCCTTGACGAGCAGCTTGGTGATAACCAGGTGCACGTTGGGCCATCGGACTTCGTGCCGTGGCTTCTTGACCGAAAGTGGGCAAACATTCGCCTCGAAGGAACAACCTTCGGCGGTGTGCCACTCACGGCGGAGCTGAAGCTCGAGGTGTGGGATTCGCCAAACAGCGCCGGTGTCATCACGGACGCTATTCGCTGCGCGAAGCTCGGCCTTGACCGCAAGTTGGCGGGGACGCTCGTTGCGCCGTCGTCGTACTTCATGAAGAGCCCGCCAATGCAGCTGCGCGATGATGTCGCCCATGCCGCAGTAGAGGCCTTTATCCGTGGCGAGGACAATCGCGTCCTCGACGGAACCCAGGTGACCAAAGAGGGGTACCCCACCTCTGAGGCACTGAACTCCGTCCGCGCCTAAGCGTTCCGCTGCGAGGCTGGCTTCGGCCAGTCCCGCCTTCACACTGGAGAGAGCCGTCGCACCCCGCAAGGGGGCGGCGGCTCTCCCCTACACTCCCCGAATGAGCGAACCACAGCCGCCCCAGGGGGCAGCCACCCCCGCGCCGCTTCGCCACCAGGCGCCAAAGCGCACCCCTGGCTATCTCGCCCGGCGCGCCTGGGAGCGCAGCGTCTACG
>SHYI01000003.1 GCA_009692905.1 Chloroflexota bacterium | reverse complement strand
ATCGTCTGGAACAAGTACCTCAACTCCACCGGATCGGTCACCATCACCCCGGTTGATCTTGCAACGATCACGCTCGCCTTCTATGTGACAGAGCTGCTCGGTTCGCCGATCTTCGGCATCATTGCCGACCGCATCGGACGAAAGCCCGTGATGCTGCTTGGGCCACTCTTCGGCCTTGCGGCGGTCGTCCTCACCCCATTCTCCATGACGATTCCGCTCCTCATTGGTACGCGCCTTCTTGAAGGGGCCTCAACGGCGGCCAGCGTCCCCTCGATCCTTTCGTACGTCGCGGCGAAGACGAGTCATGACGCCGCGCTGCGGGGCCGCGTCGTCACCCTCTTCGAAGTGGCAACTCTCGGCGGACTCCTCGTTGCGGGAACGGCCCTGGCTGGCCCGCTCTGGGCGATCTTCGGGCCGGCAGCCTTCGCCGTAAATGGTGTGATCTACGTGCTCGCCCTCCTCTTCTTCGCCTACGGCGTGAAAGATGAACACGCCGCGCCACCACCGCAGACTGAGAACCGCCTCCGCAAGTACGTCAAGCTGTTCAGTCAGCGAGGGATCCTGCTCTTCGTACCAACATGGGTCTCGATCAACGCCATCATCGGCGTCTGGGTGCCACAAGGGCTCAACCTGCTGCTCGGTGACGAGACGGTGAAGCTCTCTGGTCAGTTCCTGCTCAGCGGCTTTCCATTTATCGTCGTCACCTCAGGCTTCGCCTTCGTTGCACTCATTGGCGGCGTTGGGCTCTTCTTCTGGGGGAACCGCTTCGCCAACTTCCGCCGCACCACCATGCTGCTGCTCGGTCTGATCGCCTTCGTCGTGGCGATGGCCGCCATCTTTGCCATCAATCGCCTCTCTGGCAACGAGCTGCCTTTGATCGCACTCCTCTTCGCGGTGCTCTGCGGCTCGATGTTCTTCATCGCTGGCGCAACGCCAGCGGCGCTCGGCTTCTTGGCCGACGTCTCTGAGCGATATCACGCGGATCGAAGCGCGGTGATGGGCCTCTACTCCATCTTCCTGGGCCTCGGTCAGGTGATTGGCGTGAAGATCGCGGGCGACCTGGCGGTCACCTTCGGAGTCGACGGATTGGTCTACGCCACCCTCGGATTCCTCGTGGTTGCGGGCACATTCCTGCTCATTCTGCGCCGCGTTGAGCACGAAATCCTGCTCCCCAGCGCACCCGGGCAACACGGCGCGCACGGCTGATCGGCGCCGATAGACTCTAGGAGACGTGAGGGCGATCTGCCCGCACGCATGCTGGGAGGGAGAGACACCATGGCGAAGTCAACGGTTGCAATCATCACCGACAGCGCATCGGACATTCCACCTGATGCGGCGAAGCGGCTCGGCATCACCATCGTGCCGGTCATCGTCTCCTTCGGCTCCGAGAGCTTCAAGGTGAACGAGGAGCTCTCCATGGATCAGTTCTGGAAGCGACTCACCGCACCGGGGGCACCGTTCCCAAAGACCGCCGCTCCGCCACCCGCCGCCTTTACCGCGGCGTATGACAAGGCGTTTGCTGGTGGCGCAAAAGAGATCGTCTCGGTGCACGTCGCCTCGAAGCTCTCGGCGACGTACAGGAATGCCGAGATTGCCGCCGCAGACCATCCGCAGTCGAAGAACATTCATCTCGTAGACACCGCGACCGCATCGGCGGCCGAGGGGCTGCTCGTTGCGCGCGCCTATCACCGCGCCGCAGAAGGCTGGAAGGCGCCACAGATCGTCGCTGAACTCGGTGAGCTCATTCCAAAGACGCACGTGATCTTCTTCCTCAACTCGTTGGATTACTTGAAGGCCGGCGGCCGCATCAGCCCAGCGCGAGCGGCGATCGGCGGACTCCTTTCGGTCAAGCCGATCATCGACATCATTGATGGTGAGGTTGTGACCCTTGACAAGCCACGAACAACGGCGAAGGCACGCGAGCGTTTCATGGAGCTCATCAGCGCATCACCAATTCAGGAGCTGACCATGCTCCATTCGGAGTCGCCCGACATTGAGGCGTTCCGCGATGAGGTCTGCGCTCGGTTCCCCGAGATTGCCGCCCTGAAGCCAGGAATCGTTCGAGCCGGTGCGGCCATTGGCCCACACACCGGTCCGAAGGGTCTCGGCGTCGCGCTGATCCGCGCCTAGCCACAAAGCCTCGCCTCGCCGCACGGGCGGCAGCACGCCGCAACCTACGCGCAACGCCTTTTTGGGGCGCGTTGTAGGGTTGGGGAGATCGCCGCACGGCGTCCGCCAGGCACCCGCCAGGGCGGCAGAGGAGAGGTACAAAACGATGAGTGCACAGAAGAGCGCCTGGGCAGTTGCGCAGCAGCAGTTCGACCTTGCCGCAAAGCGGCTCGGCCTCGACTCCGGCATCGCCGCCGTCTTGCGCGAGCCACGCCGACAGCTCACCGTGCACTTCCCTGTGCGCATGGACGACGGATCAACCCGAGTCTTTGAGGGGCACCGCGTGCAGCACAACCTCGGACGCGGCCCAGCGAAGGGCGGCATCCGTTTTCACCAGGACGTGAACATCGAAGAGGTGAAGGCCCTCTCCATGTGGATGTCGTGGAAGTGCGCCGTGATGGATCTTCCCTATGGCGGCGGCAAGGGCGGCGTCACCGTTGACCCGAAGAAGTTGTCACTCGGTGAGCTTGAGCGCCTGACGCGCCGCTTCACCACAGAGATCGCGGTCATCATTGGGCCAGAGTCCGATATTCCGGCGCCTGATGTGAACACCAACAGCCAGACGATGGCCTGGATGATGGACACCTATTCAATGCATGTTGGCTACACCGTTCCTGGTGTGGTCACCGGTAAGCCGATTGCGCTCGGCGGCTCGAAGGGCCGCAACGAGGCAACGGCGCGTGGTGCAGTCTTCTGCATTCGCGAAGCGGCGGGCAAGATCAACCTCAACCTGAAGGGTGCAACGGTCGTGGTGCAGGGGTACGGCAACGCCGGATCCATTGCGGCGCGACTGATCAGCGAGCTCGGCTCGAAGGTGATCGCCGTCTCCGATAGCAGCGGCGGCATCCACAACCCAGCCGGCCTCGACCTTGCTGCAGTCGATGCGCATAAGAAGAAGACCGGGAGCGTCGTTGGCTTTGCTGGCGCAACGCTGGTGAGCAATCAGGCGATCCTGGAGATCGCCTGTGACGTGCTCATTCCAGCCGCCCTCGAGAATCAGATCACTGCGGAGAATGCCGGCAAGATCAAGACGAAGATCGTCGCCGAGGCGGCGAACGGACCTACGACGCCAGAGGCGGACGACATCCTCTTCGCAAACGGCGCCATGGTGATCCCTGACATCCTCTGCAACGCAGGTGGTGTGACGGTGAGCTACTTCGAGTGGGTGCAGAACCTGAACCGCGACTTCTGGGAGGAGGAGGAGGTCAATGTTCGCCTCGAGCAGAAGATGGTTCGCGCCTTCCACGAGGTCTACGACATGGCCCAGAAGGAGAAGAGCCACCTGCGCACAGGTGCCTACCTCCTCTCGGTGCAGCGTGTAGCCGATGCCATGATGGTGCGGGGTATCTACCCGTAAACCCTCTGCGCGCTAGGATGCGCCAATGGCAGGACTAGACCACGAAGAGCGTTTTCTCTTTCGCGAGGAGATCCTCGCGCTTGCCGCCGCGCTCACCGAGGGTTCGGCGCTCGACAACGTTGAGGACCTGCTCGTTGACCTGATCACCTCGAGCCACTTCGACGCCGAGGTGGTCACGCTGGAGCGTTCGCTCCAGGCGATGCTCGGCCAGCGCCAGGGGGCAACCCTGGTGACGGCACTCACGGCAGCCCCCGAGGTCTTCGACGAGGTGACAGAGCTACGACTGCCAGCCGAGGTGATCGATCGTCTCGCCGGCTGGCGCGCGCGCTTCGGCCTGGCAATTGATAACGCGCTGAGCTTCCTCTCCAACCCCGACGGCATTCAGGGGCATAACTTCACCACGCAGGTTGCCCATGCCGACGACCGACGAACGTTGCAGGGGCGACTCACCTTCGTGCGCTACAGCAACGAGTCGGAGTTCTTTATCGCCGACGCCAATGTCTTCCTTGAAGTAGCCGCCGAAGTGCTCGACAAACTCGGCACACACATCAGCCGCGAGGATGTTGACCAAGAGTCGGTGACGCGCCTTAAAGAGGCGGTCAACCTGATCGAGCGTCGCACCGCGCCGCGCGAAGAGGCGTAACCCGATGACCGGTGCCGTGGGCGCACGGCAGCTCTTCCTCGCCGCGACGGGGCAGAACCGCGGCAAGACGACCACCTCACTCGGACTCTTTGCCGCCTTCCGCGCGCAGGGGCTCAACACGGGATTCATGAAGCCGGTTGGCCAACGCTGGATCACCATCGACAACACCCCCGCCGACGAAGATGCCGCCCTAATGCGCGGCGTGTTTGATCTGACCGATGCGGTCGCCCTTCTCTCTCCGGTACAGATTCCGCGCGGCTTCACGCGCAAGGTGATTGAGGGGCAGGTGGTTGAAGACCTCGGCGCAAAGATCATCGCCGCACAGGTGGAGCTCGCACAGAGGCACGAACTGCTGCTCCTTGAGGGGACAGGGCATGCGGGCGTAGGTGCGGTGATCGGCCTGAGTAACGCCGATGTTGCCGCGCTGCTCGGCGCGCCGGTGATCATCGTCAGCGAGGGTGGTATCGGCCGACCGATCGATGAGATCGTGTTGAACGCGGCGCTCTTCGCCGCGCGTGGCGTTGAGGTTGCGGGGGCGATCGTCAACAAGGTTGACCTTGACCTGCAGCCAGAGTTGCCGCGACTGCTTGAGAAGGGGCTAGAGCGCCACGGAATTCCGCTGCTCGGTGTCCTTCCGTATCGCCAAATCCTTTCGAACCCCACGCTGGCGATCATCGAAGATGGCTTGCAGGGCGAGACGCTCTGGCCAGGCCGCGACATGGACGTAATCATCGGTCGCGTCTCCGTTGCCGCGATGCAGCCTGAGCATGTGATGCAGCGCATCGGCGAGAGCGCCCTCGTAGTCGTTCCTGGTGACCGCGAGGATGTGATCGAGGTGCTCACGCAGCTATGGCTCGACGGAAAGGAGCATCCGAACCGGCCGCTCGGCTTCGTCCTTAGCGGCGGCTATCGACCGAGCGCCCGAGTGCTGGACCTGATTCGTAAGGCGAACATCTTCGCCGTGTTGATGGAGGGCGATACGTACAGCGTTGCCTCGAACGTGCACGACCTACTGGTGAAGACACACCCCGAAGACCTGCGCAAGATTGAAGAGATCAAGCAGCTCGTTTCCGGCTCACTCGACGTGGGCCGCATCCTTGCGGCGGCACGCCCCGTTCCAACGCGCTAGCCGACGCCCCTACGGGAGCGTGATCGCGTCGATTAGGCGCACCCCATCTACAACGGCGGCGAGAGAGACGAGGGCCTCGCCAAATGCAGCATCGCCAACCTGTGCGCCTTCTGCAAGTGGCGCGAGCGTTGCGCTCTCGGCGAAGTCGAGGTAGTCAAGCGCGACACTTGGCTCTGCAGCGATCACCCGCTCGGCGAGTGCCCGCAGCGCGGCAACGCTCGTAACCCCTGAGGCACACGCCTCGGCGATGAGCGAGAGGGCGACGGGGATCGCCTTTGCCGCCGCGATGCGACCGTTCGCTGAGAGCTTCTGATTGCGCGAGCTGAGTGCCAGGCCGTCACCATCGCGCACCGTTGCGACGCGAAGAATTGCAATTTGGTCGCTGCGCTGTGCTGCCATCCATTCGATGACGCGCGCCTGCTGCGCATCCTTCGCACCGAAGAGAGCCTGGTCGGGGTGCACCAGATCAAAGAGTCGCGAGACGACGGTCGCCACGCCGGCAAAGTGTCCGGGCCGGGAGGCACCCTCAAGCCGCGTAGCGAGTGGTCCTGGCTCAACGCTCGCGACCGGTTCGTTGGGCGGATAGATCTCGTCAACGTTGGGGACGAAAACGACGTGTGCGCCAGCCGCCTGGGCGAGCTGCTGGTCGGCCTCGAGCGTGCGTGGGTATTCCGCCATATCAGCGGCAGACCCGAACTGTCGTGGATTGACGAAGATCGAGACAACCACGGTGGCAGCGGTGCGGCGCGCGGCGGCGATCAGCGCCGCATGACCGGCGTGGAGCGCCCCCATCGTTGGTACCAGTGCAACAGGGCGGGCGAGTTGGGCGAGAGTCTCGTCGAGTTCGGAACGAGTGGTGACGGTACGCATCGCCCAGAGCCTGAGCTATCGCGGGAGCTCGTCGAGAGCGGCGATCAGTGTTGCGTCGCCAGCGATCCCTTGCGCTGCGGTGGGGAAGTCTCCCGCCTCCACGTTCGTGCGCCAGGTGGTGAGGGCTGCAATCGCCTCGTCGCGAAGGTTGGCGATGCGTCCTGCGTGGCGCGGTGCGGCGGCGCCGAGCAGGCCGAGCAGATCGGGGAGCACTTGCACCTGTGCGGTGCAGCCGGCACCTGCGCCGATGCCGATAGTTGGAATCGTGAGGCGGCTGGTGATCGCGGCTGCAAGCTCCTGCGGCACGAGTTCGATCACGATTGCCGATGCGCCGGCCTCCTGCAGGGCGATCGCATCCTCGAGGAGTGCCGCCGCCGCCTCGGGGAGGCGTCCCTTCGCGCGAGGCTTGCTCTCATTCAGTGACGACTGCGGCGTGAAGCCAATGTGGCCAATCACGGGAACGCCACTGCGCACGAGCGCGGCAACAACGGAGGCGACGGCGACGCCCCCCTCGAGCTTCACGGCACCAGCCCCAGCATCGCGAATGAAGCGCGCCGCGTTCTCTGCAGCGGTCGGCACATCCACATATGAGAGGAAGGGCATGTCGCCGATCACCAGTGCGGTGCTCGTTGAGCGAACGACGGCGGAGGTGTGGTGCAGCATCTCGCTCATTCCTACGCGAACCGTTGATTCGTGTCCGAGCACGACCTGAGCAAGTGAATCGCCCACGAGCAAGAATTGAATGCCAGCCGCCTCGGCGAACTCAGCGGTTGGGCGATCCCATGCGGTGACAACGGCGAAGTGGCCGCCCGCGGCGTGTGCGGCGCGCATGTCGGCAACGGTGTGCCGCGCCATCAGCCTGCTCGAGTTGAGAGGAGGGCCGCCACTCGGTCCAGGATGGCGTCGGCCACAACGCGCTTCGGTGCAGGGCCCACACGGGTGACGAGATCGTCGGCCCCGATGATCTCTGCCGCATTTTCGGCGCTCTCAAAACCGATGCCCGGTGCCGTGACGTCGTTGGCGACGATGAGGTCGAGATCTTTCTGCTGCAACTTCTCGCGCGCCCGTGGCGTTGCACTCGCCTCTGCCGAGAAGCCCACGAGCAGCGTCTGGCGCGTGGCCCGTGGACCGAGTGCCTGCGCCACACCGGCGAGCAGGTCTGGGGTCGGCGTGAGGCGCAGGGTGATCTCGCCATCGCGACGCAGCTTCTCGGTGAGCGGGCCGCCCGCGACGCGGAAGTCAGAGACGGCAGCGGTAGCAATCAGCGCATCGGCGGGTGTCGCTGCGCCGCCGCTCGGTGCGGGGAGGAGTGCGGTTCGCAGCGCAGCATCGAGCGCGTCAACGCTCATGGCGCGCACGATGGTGACCCCCTCAGGGAGCGGCACGCTGACACGGGCGGCGATCAGGGTGACGTCGGCGCCGCGATCGCGCGCCGCCTCAGCGAGGGCGATCCCCTGACGCCCAGACGAGCGGTTCGCCAAGATGCGTACCGCGTCAATCGGCTCCTCGGTGCCACCTGCGGTGACCACGACGCGACGGCCCAAGAGGTCGCCAGCGGGTACTGCTGGCGGACGGCGGCTCTCGTTCGGTTCGCGAATCGGTGCGGCGCCGATGGCGGCCACCACAGCGTCAACGATCGCAGCCGTTTCGGCGAGGCGGCCGACGCCGGTGGCGCCACTCGCAAGCGCGCCACTCTCTGGGGCAACAAGGGTGTAGCCAAAGTCATCACGCAGCCGCGTCGCATTCGTTTGCGTTGCGGCGTGTGCCCACATCTCACCATCCATTGCTGGGGCAACAATCACGGGTGCGGTGGTGGCGAGGCAGGCAGCGGTAACCACGTCTCCAGCGAGGCCGCTTGCCATGGCGCCGATCCACTGCGCGGTCGCTGGTGCGATCAGGATCGCATCGGCGGAGTCGGCGGCAACGATGTGGCCAATGCGGCCGTCGGGGAGCAGGTCGAGCAGGTCGGCGTCAACGGCGTGCCCTGTGAGTGTGCGCAGGGTGAGCGGTGAGACGAACCGTGTGGCGGCGGAGGTGAGGAGCGCCTGCACATCGGCACCCTCGGCGCGCAGGGCACGCACGATCTCTGGCGACTTGTAGGCGGCGATGGAGCCGGTGATGCCGAGGACGATGAGTCGTCTGGCGAGGCGCTTGCTCATGCGCGCACCGCTGCGGGTAGTGCGTTGATCGCACGCAGCACAAACTCCGCATCGCGATGATCGGCAGCAACCGTGGCGCACCAACCGGCGAGCGCCGCGCCGCCACTCAGTACGACGGCGGGAGTTGGCGCACCTGGATCTCGGCGCGACATCTCTTCAATTGACTCCGCAATCAGCGCGGTGAGGGCACCGCGTGCGCCGCGAAGAATTCCGGCGCTGAGCGCTTCGGCGGTGTCCGCACCGATCGGCCCAGCGAGATCGGGGCTCTCGTCATAGATCGCAACGAGTGGCAGTGCAGCGGCGCCGCTGGCCAGCGCGCGGGAGGCGAGCACTGGAGAGGGGGTGATCGCGCCGCCGATGAGGCGGCCACCTCGATCGACGCAGGTGAGGGTGAGTGCGGTGCCGAGGGTCACGGCGATCGCGCCGCGCTCTGTGGGGGCGCCGTACTCCGTATAGGCGAGCCATGCGGCAAGGAGACGGTCAATGCCGATCAGGGCCGGTGGGGTGAGTGCCAGTTCGAGCGGAACATCGGCGGCGCTCACGAACTCGATAGGGAGGACCGCGCTTTGCGCTGCAGCACGGAGCGCCTCGGCGCCGGCTGGCACCACGCTCGCAACGCGGAGGGTTGCCGCTCCACCTGCGCGCTGTGCATCGGCGCGGATCGCTGCGATCAGCTCGGCGGCAACGCCACCCCAGGCGACGGCGTCGCGGGGATCGGTCGGGGTGGGGAGGCGTACCACGGCACCGTCAAGCAGGGCGGCCTTCGCCGCACTATTCCCGAGATCAACGGCGTAGCGCACCGCTCAATGATAGGGCGGGCGGCGCGGGTGCGGCGAGGAGCCGCTCTGCGGTAGGCTCTCCCCCTCATGGATCACGAACAGCATGACCGCGCCCCCGGCCTCTTCGTTAACCGAGGCCTTGTCGTGCAGCGCGCCGATAAGGCGAATATCCTCCGCCCCCTCCTGCACCAGACGGTCTCCTACCGCCACCTCCGTGATGGCGAGCAGATCGTCCGCGGTCACGGTTGGGTCGAGGAGGTGTTGGGCGACGACCCCGAGGTCTCCTCAATCTTCACCCCGCTCACCATCACCATCAATGTTGATGCCTTCGAAAGCATCGAGTTCGATCTAAGCGAGCCGGGGAACCTCCGCTACGTGCTGCGCTCAGGCGCCGATGCGGTGGAGATTGAGTACCAGGCTGGCACCCAGATTCCAGATGCTGCGCCCGTGAAGAGCTGGCTGGAGTATCGCGGCGAACAGTATGTGCAGATTGAACTTCCAACGGGGGCATGGCCAACGGCGAGCGATGACAAACCGCATTCGAACGAGATCGGCTAACCTGCCGCTATGAGCATCAGCCAGCGCACCCTTGTCCTCGTCAAGCCAGACGGCGTACAGCGCCAGCTTGCCGGTCGAGTGATCACGCGATTCGAAGAGCGCGGCCTTAAGATCGTCGCACTGAAGATCACGCCGGTGAGCGCGAAGCTCGCTGAGACGCACTACGCCGTGCATGCACAGCGCCCCTTCTTCAAGGGTCTCGTGGAATTCATCTCGTCGGGCCCGGTTGTGGCGATGGTCCTTGAAGGACCGAACGCCATTGCCGTGGTTCGCTCTATGGCCGGTGCGACAAAGCCGCACGAGTCAGCCTCCGGAACCATTCGCGGCGACTTCGCGCTGGAGACGGCGAAGAATTTGATTCATGCATCTGATGCCCCTGAGACTGCCGCGGCAGAGATTGCGCTCTGGTTCCCAGAGGGTGGTCTTGTTGAATACACCCGCGCCACCGACGCCTGGATCCTCTCCGACGAGGAGTAGCTCCCCCCGCGACCGCTGGTCGCTACGGCGCCGGCGAGATCTCCCCACTCCCTGACGGCATCACACTTGGCGATACCTCTGGCGATACTGTGACGCTTGGCGTTGGGTCTGCACTTGGCACAGCAGTCGGTTCGCTGCTCGGCGCTGGATCAAAGCTCGTTCCTGGTGACACGCTCGGCGCTGGCGGAAGTGGTCCAGTTCCACCCGACTCAAGGGCGAGCCAGCCAGCTGCCGCTGCCGCAACGAAGAGCGATCCAGCAACGAGCGAGAAGGTGATGATGTTGGCGAACGGCCGGGTTTCCGCTTCATGCACGGTCTGACTCTGCGGCGTGATTCCAATAAGGAGCAGTCGAGCCGCCGCAACGACCAACATGACTTGACCGATCACCGCGAAGAGTGCGATGAGCGGATTGCCGCCGAGCAGCAGAAGGTTTAGCCGAGCGGCCAGCACCACACCGGGCGGTAGCGCAGCCAGCGCAACGATCGCCGCGACGAGCGCAATCCCATTTGCGCCAGTGCGGCGCGCCCATCCACCAAGCTCACGAATAGAGGTGGTTCCATATCGCCGTCGCACACTCACGAGCCATAGGCCAAAGAGCGAGGTCGTCAACATTCCGGGGAGCACGATGAGGCGTGACGAGGTGTCGGTCGGTGACTGTAGGGCTGCTGCCGCGGCGAGCGCCAACCATCCGGCGTTACCCACGGCGATGAACCCAACGATCTCACCGATATCGTCGTGCAGCAGGGCAGAGATGGCACCGAAGACGAGCGTTGCCGCCCCAGCGAGCAGGATGCCGGGCACGATCGCACCGCCAAGCGGATCGGTGATGCTGCTTGAGAGTGCTGAGAGCTCACTCATCACAATCAGGGCGAGTGCTGACGGGATCCACACACCAACAAGGAGTGAGCCCACGATCGGGAGCGCCTCAAAGATCTTGATCAGTCGGCCATGGAAGGGGAAGACCCCTGCGGCCACGATGAGCACGATGGAGACGCCGAGCGCCGTTCCTGCGGCGAGCGATGCGGGCGTCGCATAAGAGGCGTCGACCGCGGCATATGAGATTGCGGTGCGCAGGATCTCCGCAATCACAACTGCAGGGAGCAGCAGCGAGACGGTTCGAAGATCGCGGAAGACAGCACGTGCACGACCCACATCATCCTTGCCGCTCGCCGCTGCGCCAGAGATACCCAAGCTGGCGAAGAGGAGGAGCGCAATCGGCGCGATGCCGGATGGAATCGCTAGTGCCAGGTCAATCGCGGCGATACCGAAGAGGGCAATCTGTCCCATGGTGCCTGCTCGACGACCCTCGCCAGCGCCGACGATGACGGCGAAGACGATGCCGCCCAGTAGCACCAGCAGGCGACCCGGCTCGGAGGGGTCGATGGTGATCTGCCCAATCGTGAGCGTTGAGAGATAGCCGGCGCCAGCGAGCGCTGCACCAACAGAGGTCCCCAGCAGCAGGAGCTGTACTCCGAGCGTTGCGTAGGTCGCGGCGTCATCGCGTTGCGATCCGCGCCAGAGTTGAATGAGTGGAACCAGGGCAAGGGAGGTTAGCGCCGTCAGAACGGGGAAGAGCGCGCGGATTGCCGTCAGGACGACCTCTTCGGTCATCGCTCCTCCTCCGCATTCGAGATGCGCGTTGCAACACTGCTACCAACGATCAGGATGCAGGTGAACCCTGCGCTAATCGCCAGCGCGCCGAGCGGATCAAGTGCCCCAAAGATCGAGGTGCGCAGGAGCATTGTGCCCGCAAGGGTGACGACGGCGGCGCGCGTCGTTGCCTCAATGAAGCGACTCGTAAGGAGAGGCGGCAGGCCAACAACAAGGAGGGCGATGCCGGCGGCTCGAAGCGCATCCCTACTCGATTCAATGGGGAGAGCAAGCGGCACGAGGCCAAGCAGGAGGCCAGCCAACCCGCTGGCGACGACAACAGGATGCTCGCGCAGTGTGTGCACCAGGGTGCGCAGGGAGAGATCACGTCGTAACGCCTCTCGCTCAAAGAGGTTTCCAGGGACTGCGGCAACGAGGCCGATGCCGATGGCGGAGAGGCGCAGAATCAGGCCGATACGGTTCGGATCTGCAACAGAGAATTCCAGCGCGCTCGAGCTCAGCGCCAGGACGACGGTGGCGACCCATGCACCCCGACTGGCGCTGGTGACGGCCAGCGTTCCAGCCAGGATGGCGATAAGAACGAGTGGCAGCTCAAGGCCGGGCATCTAGGGTGCAGCCTGTCGGTAGGTTGGCGGAGTGATGATGGTGAGCAGGTCAATCGGGAAGTAACGCAAGACGGCGCGCCCGATCACGCCTGCTGTGGGGATTGGGCCGTAGGCACGCGAGTCGGAGGAGTTCGAGCGGTGGTCTCCGAAGACGAGGATCTCAGTCGCTCCCAGAACCCAACGACCGGACTCTCCGGCCCCGCCGCCGCCACCATCACGGTAGGTGTAGGGCTCGTCAATCGGCACCCCATTCACGCTGATCACCCCATCAACCATCTCGATCGTCTCGCCGGGAAGGCCAATCACGCGCTTGATATATGGGGTGCCCGATGCGTCGGCGGGCCAGGTGCTGGGGGGTCGGAAGATCACGATGTCGCCCCGGTGGTATCCGGTTAGCGCCGCAGTGAGCTTGTCGGCAAGCACGTACTGGCCTGGCTCAAGGGTTTGGCGCATGGATCCCTGCTCCACCCGGAAGGGCTGCGCCACGAAGGTCTGCAGGAGATAGAAGGCGAGGATGGTCAGCGCCACCGTCTGCACGATCTCTATGGCAAGTCTTCGGAGGCGCATCCCGCTGAGTATAGGCGGGGGAGGGTGAGCGGTTGACCCACGGCGGGGCCTCCCCGTACCATCTCCTCACCAGGAGCCCATCCTGGCGGGTCGCACTTGCGACCTGCAGCCCGACAGACGCCCGACCCGAAGCGCGGTGCCAAGCACCGCGGCCACGCGACGGACTGGACGCATCGGAGGAAATACGAATATGGAAATCACGTCACTCATGCTGCAGGGGCTCGTGCTGCCAGCAGCGGTTATCGCAATCCTCTTCGCCTTGTGGTTGGCCAGCGATGTGCTGCGCCGCGACAAGGGGACGCCCGCCATGCAAGACGTTGCGGGCATGATCTTCGAGGGGGCCGTCGCGTTCATGCGACGCCAGTACTTCACCATCGGTGTCCTCTCCGTGGCAATGGCGGTGCTGATCGGCGTGCTCATCGCCAACTTTGAGACGGCCGCTGTTGCCGCCACCCCAATCTATGGGGCGGACCTCGGCATTCGTACCGGAATCGCCTTCATCTTTGGCGCCGCCTGCTCGATGGTGTCGGGCGTCATCGGCATGTACGTCAGCGTGAAGGCAAACCTGCGCACCACCGCCGCCGCCCGTCAGGGCGTCGTCAAGGCGGTGCAGGTTGCCATGCGCGGTGGAGCCGTCTCAGGCTTCCTCGTTGCGGCACTCTCACTGCTCGGCGTCTACGCCGTCTTCGTCTTCTTCGGTGGCCTTGAGCGCCCAGCAGAGGCGCCCTTCCTGATCGTCGGCTACGGCTTCGGCGCATCGTTCGTTGCGCTCTTCGCCCAGCTCGGCGGCGGCATCTACACCAAGGCCGCAGATGTTGGCTCCGATCTCGTTGGCAAAGTTGAGAAGGGGATCCCAGAGGATGACCCCCGCAATGCAGGCGTGATCGCCGACCTCGTGGGCGACAACGTTGGCGACTGCGCCGGCCGCGGCGCCGACCTCTTTGAGTCGACCGCCGCTGAGAATATCGGCGCAATGATCTTGGGCGTTAGCGCCTACAACATCGCGCAAGCCATGGGCTGGGCGCACCCGGAGTCGTGGATCTTCTTCCCGCTCGTGGTGCACGCCTTCGGGCTGCTCAGCACGATCCTGGCTATGGCTTTCGTGCGCGGCAACGACCAAGAGAATCCAATGAACATCCTGAACCGTGGCTACTGGGCAACGACCATCTTCTCCGCAGCGGGTCTGGCACTCGCCTGCGCGGTGATGTTGAACGCCGGTGACTCCAACGCCTGGCTCTGGTTCTTCGGCGCTGGCCTGGTTGGCCTCGCCACCAGCGTGGCGTTCGTCTATATCACCCAGTTCTATACGGCTGGCTCGTATCGACCGGTTCGCGAGATCGCAGAGGCGAGCCGCACGGGCGCAGGCACGAACATCATCGCTGGCACCGCCGTTGGCTTTGAGACCACGCTGGTGACTGCAGTCTCCGTCTCGGCGGCGATCTTCGCCTCGAACTGGCTGGGCACGCAGGCGGGTCTCGCGGCAGGCCTTTCGGGCGTCGCGCTCGAGAAGTTCGGCATCTTCGGCACCGCGGTTGCAACGGTCGGCATGCTCATGACCACCGCCTACATCTTGGCGATGGACACGTTCGGACCGATCACCGACAACGCCGGTGGTATCGCTGAGTTCAGCCGCGCCCCGAAGAAGGTGCGCACCGTGACCGACAAGCTCGATGCCGTCGGCAACACGACGAAGGCGCTTACCAAGGGGTATGCGATCGCCTCGGCATCGCTCGCCGCCTTCCTCCTCTTCTCGGCCTATCTCGACAAGGTGAACCTGATCCTGGAGCGCGCTGGCAGGCCGCTCATCGAGTCGGTCAACCTGGCGAATGTGAACGTCTTCATCGGCGCCTTCATCGGCGCGATGCTCGCGTACTTCTTCAGCTCGCTCGCCATTCGCGCCGTTGGGCGCACGGCACAGGCGATCATTGTTGAGGTTCGTCGCCAGTTCCGCGAGATTCCTGGAATCATGACCTACAAGGCGCGTCCGGATTACGCGCGCGTCGTTGATATCACCACCATTGCCGCCCTGCGCGAGATGATCGCCCCAGGTGTGGTTGCGGTGGCGACCCCTGTTCTCGTTGGGCTGCTGCTCGGCGCTGAGGCGGTTGCAGGCTTCTTGATCGTCGGAACGATCAGCGGCGTGCTGCTGGCCACGGTGTTGAACAACTCCGGCGGCGCATGGGATAACGCCAAGAAGTTCATCGAGTCCGGCGGACTCAAGGATGCGAAGGGGAAGGCCCTAGGCAAGGGGAGCGACGCCCACGCGGCCGCCGTCGTTGGCGACACCGTAGGCGACCCATTCAAGGACACCGCTGGCCCATCGCTGCACGTTCTCGTGAAGCTGTTGGCAACGGTCACCCTAGTCCTCGCCCCGCTCTTTATTCGCGGGTAGTCCGCGCGCTACGGCAAACCTATGAGGCGGTGCTTCCCATTTTGGGGGTGCCGCCTCATGCTATGCCCCCACAGCGCCAGCTAGGCGCATAGCGGCACGAGAGGAGGGGCGATGGGCAGCGATCCGGTATCTGCAGCACTCATCGCCCTGTTGCTCGGACTCGTTCAAGGTGCAACCGAGTTCCTGCCAATCTCTTCATCGGCACACCTCTATGCGATCCCGTATCTCTTCGGCATCAGCGATCCGCTCCTCTCGTCGCTCGCCTTCGGCGCGGTGATTCACTTGGGCACCCTCGCCGCCGTACTGGTTGCACTTCGAAGCGACGTGACGCGGCTGACCCTCGTAGCGCTGCGAACAATCACGTCAGGCGGACGCCACCGCGGCGATTCTGCCGACGAGCGACTCATCCTTGCGATCGTGATTGGCACCATCCCGGCCGTACTGCTGGGCGTTGCCGCCGGCGATCTGCTGGAGAGTGCGGTGCGCACACCACTCGTTGTTGCGGGTGCGGTTACTGTGGGCGCGCTGCTCCTCTGGTTCGCCGAGCGCGTCAGCACGCGCGAGCGGCCACTGCAGAGCGTTGGCGTGATCGATGGCCTCATGGTCGGCCTGGCGCAGGCGCTGGCGCTGGTGCCTGGGGTCAGCCGCTCTGGTGCAACCATTAGTGGCGGACTCCTTCTCGGCTTCCGTCGTGAAGCGGCGGCACGCTTCGGCTTCTTGCTCGGCATTCCGGCGATTGCTGGCGCTGGCACCATCAAGCTGAAGCACCTTCTTGAGTCGAGTGAAGATCTTGCGGCGAGCGCGCCACTCTTGGTGATCGGTGTGGTGAGTGCGTTCATCTCAGGGCTGTTCGCCATCAAGCTGCTCTTCCGCATCTTGGATGGTGGCAGCACGCGCATCTTCGTGGCGTATCGTTTCGCCTTCGCCGCCGTGCTCGTTGCCTCCGTCGTGCTGCAAGGCGGTCTGTAATGGATCTCGGCAAGAGCGTTCGCCACCGTGCCCTGCGCGATGTCGTTTCGCGTCAGGCGATCCGCACCCAGCGGGAACTGGCAGCGGCGCTCAAGCGGCAGGGGATCCCCGCCACACAGGCAACGCTCAGCCGCGACATCACCGAGCTGGGCCTCATCAAGGTGGATCGCGGCGGCTCACCGGCCTACGCCTTCGCCCCAGGTCGCTCGGTTGAGATCGCTTCGGAAGAGCGGTTGCATGCCCTGCTCGGCGCGATCCCACTCGACGCCTCGGTGGCGGGTTCGATCCTGGTGCTCAAGACGCTCCCAGGGAGCGCACACGCCATTGCCGCCTCCCTCGACCGCCTCCGCCTCCCCGAGATCGTTGGCACAGTGGCGGGTGACGACACCCTCTTCGTGGCCGTGCGTGATGCGGCGGCGATGCGCAAACTCCGCAAGCGCTTGACCGAACTCGCTCAGCGAGGCTAACCGCCGCCGCGGGCGCTAGGATTCCCAGCATGTATTGGGCAGACGAACTCGCCGCACGTGTCTCCGGGCCCCAGGTCGTCAACGACTCGAAGACCCCATCAGGGACGGTGCACGTTGGCAGCCTTCGTGGGCCGGTCATGCACGACACCATTGCCCGAGCCCTGCGCGACCGCGGCATCCCCGTGCAGTTCCGCTACGGCGTTGAAGATATGGATGCGATGGATGCGCAGGCGCTCCTCACCCCCGATGCGGTGGAGCGCTACATGGGCGTTCCACTCGCACATGTTCCCGCTCCTGAGGGGAGCAGCGCCGCTAACTACGCACGACACTTTGTCGGCACGCTCTTCTTCCCGACGTTCGCGCGCCTCGGCATTCGCCCCGAGTTCTACTGGCTCTCGGAGATCTATCCAACCGGGCAGCTCGATCCATTCATTCGCACCGCCCTCGACAAGGCGCAGGTGATTCGCGACCTCTACGTGCGCGTCAGCAACGTGGAGCGCCCCGCCGGCTGGCTTCCCATTCAGGCGATCTGCGAGGCATGCGGTCGTGTTGGTACCACCCTCTCCGACGATTGGGATGGCGAGACGATTCGCTACCGCTGCCTTCCCGACTATGTGAAGTGGGCGCAGGGGTGCGGCCATGAGGGGCGACTCGCACCATTCGGCGGCAAGGCGAAGATGCCGTTCAACGTGGAGTGGGCGGCGAAGTGGTCGCTGATGGGCGTCACCATTGAAGGGTGCGGCAAGGATCTCGGCACGAAGGGCGGATCGCGCGATCGCAGCGAGGCGATCTCGCGCGAAGTATTCGACCGCGAGCCGCCGATCAATGTGATGTACGAGTTCCTCAACGTGGGCGGCAAGAAGATGTCGACCTCGAAGGGCCTTGGCGCCGCGGTGCACTCGATCTCCGAGTCGATCCCCCCAGAGGTGTTGCGCTTCCTCTTCCTGCGACCGCGCCCGAACCACGCGATCGACTTTGATCCGGCGGGCAGCGACGCGATTCCGCGCCTGCATGATGAGTACGACCGCATCAGCGCCGCAACTGCGGGCAAGACGGTGCGCGGCGAGCTGCCACCCGATCACGAGCGACTGCAGTTCTTCAGCCAGATCACCGACAGCACCGCCGAGGCGGCGAAAGAGGTTGCCGCCGCGTGGCGTCCAGCATTCGGGCAGCTCTCGCTCCTGCTGCAGCTTCCTGGTGTCAACGTTGTTGAGCGAGCCGCCGCCGAGAAGGGGAGTCCACTCACCGCCGCCGAATCAGCCGAGCTGAACGAGCGCATCGCCGCCGTGACCACCTGGCTGCGCGATTACGCCCCCGATGAGGCGCGCATCGCCGTGCGCCCAGAACTACCGACCGATGCCGTTGCGGCCCTCAGCGCCGAGGAGCGCGCCTGGCTCGGTGCCCTCGCCCCGCAGATTGAAGCCGCAATCGCCGCCGATGCCGCCGCCCTCGGCAGCGGCGACGCCTGGCAGGCGCTCATCTTCAGCGCCGCCAAAGAGGCTGGCTTGCAGCCGGTTCGTGCCTTCGCCTCGCTCTACGCCGCCTTCCTCGGGCGAACCAACGGCCCGCGCGCGGGTTGGTTGCTCGCAGCGATCGATCGCACCCTTATCCTTACCAGGCTGCGCGATGCCGCAGCAGTACAGGGGGTGAACGCATGAGTGTGGGCACACAGCGACTACGCGACGACGCCGACCGGCTGCGCGCGGGCGCGATCGCCAAGCGCGAAGACCCGAAGGTCGTTGACGCAGCCCTCGAGGCAGACGCTGCACGCCGCGCGCTCTCCGTTCGTGTGGACACGCTGCGCACCGAGCGCAAGCGCCTTTCAGCCGAAGTCGGTGCGCTGCTCGGCGGCAAGCCGGCCGTTCCCGCCAGTGATCCAAAAGTGGTGTCGCTGAAGGCTGAATCGCAGAAGGTCGCGACCGAGATGGAGGGGCTCGAGAAGGAGCTCGCCGCCGCTGAGGCACAGCTCGAAGATTTGCTCCTCCGCATTCCGAACCCGCCCGACGAAGATATTCCCGTTGGCGGCGCCGAGGCGAACACCACGATTCGCACCTGGGCACCTGCGGGGCATCCAGCAATCGGTGCGAAGGGCGAAGACCCAGCCACTGCAGCAGCGCCAGAGCATGATGTGGTCGCGGAGCGACTCGGCATCTTTGACCTCGAGCGCGGTGCGAAGGTTGCGGGTGCCGCCTTCCCGGCGTACCGCGCCGATGGCGCTGCGCTGATTCGCGCACTCATCAACTTGTTCCTCGACACGCATGTGCGTGAGAACGGCTTCACCGAGATCTGGCCACCGATCCTGATCAACGAGGCGTCGGCTCGTGGCACAGGGCAGATCCCCGACAAGGAAGACCAGATGTACGTGGTCGGTCGCGACGGCTTCTACTTGGCGCCAACCGCCGAGGTGCCAGTGACGAACATGCATCGCGACGAGATCCTCGACGGTGCGGAGTTGCCGATCCGCTACGCCGCCTACACCCCCTGCTTCCGTCGTGAGGCCGGGGCCGCTGGTCGCGAGACGCGCGGCATCCTGCGCCTGCACCAGTTCGACAAGGTGGAGATGGTCAGCTTTGAACGCCCTGCAGAGTCAGCCGCCGCCCTAGAGTGGCTCACTGCCCGTGCCGAAACGCTGCTGCAGCGACTCGAGCTCCCGTATCGCGTGCTGCTAATGGCAACGGGTGACATGGGCTTCGTGCAGATGCGCAAGTACGACCTGGAGGTGTGGGCACCCGGCTCGAAGCGCTGGCTGGAAGTGTCGAGCTGCTCAAACTTCGGCGACTACCAGGCGCGCCGCATGGCGATTCGTTATCGCACCGCTGCGGGCGAGAAGCCAGAACTGGTGCACACGTTGAATGGTTCGGGGCTTGCGGTGCCACGTGTGCTTGCGGCGCTCTTGGAGCATGGTGCGCAGCCAGACGGCAGCGTGAAGCTTCCCGCCGTGCTGCACCCGTACCTTGGCGGGCGCACGCACCTCGCCCCACCGACCAAGAGCTAGCGGCCGATCCGATACACTCCCTCGTGGAGGGGTGCCGGAGTGGTTGAACGGAGCTGTCTTGAAAACAGCCCAGGCTGGCAACGGTCTGCGGGGGTTCGAATCCCTCCCCCTCCGCCACACCCCAATCGCTGACTCTGCGCCACACTGCGCCTCATGAGTAGCGGCCTCTGTTCCATCTGCATCCATGCGCGGCTCGTCGTGAGTGGACGCGGGTCGCACTTTATGCGCTGTGGGCTGTCGGATACTGATGACCGCTTTCCGCGCTACCCGCGACTGCCGGTGATGCGCTGCGCTGGATTTAGCGCTGAGACTCCGCCCGACGCGTCGCCGCCATCAGCAGCGTCCACAGCTCCACCAGATCCTCAGGAGTAAGGGCGCCAGCACCCCGCGCCGCAACGCGCGCCAGCAGCGCCGCCTCGCGCTCTGGGTCCTGCACCGCGCGTCCGAGTGCCGCCTTCGCCGCACCTGCCTCAAGGGCGAGCTCGGTACGTGCGGCGAGCAGCGTCAGTAGCTGATCATCAATGGTGTCGATGGCGGCGCGAATCTCTAGGAGGCGTGCGGCGGGATCGCTCACTGGTGACCATCCGCGTCACGAGCGGCGTTCCACAGTTCTGCGATGAGGGCAACGGCTCGCAGGTAACCGGTCGCGCCGTAGCCGCGCACGCTAACGGCGGCGAGGTCTTCCACGAAGTTCACGCTGCGGAACGCTTCGCGCGTCGCAGGATCGCTCAAGTGCACCTCGGCGAAGGGTCGCTCCACCGCCAGGAGCGCATCTCGCAGGCTGACGCTGGTGTGGGTGAGACCACTCGGGTTGATGATCAGCCACGAGAAATCGCGCACATGGAGTCGGTCGACCAGCTCACCCTCGTGATTCGACTGCACCGCGTCAACCAGGTGCAGGCCGGCAGCAGCTGCCGCTGTTGCGACTGAGGCCTCGATCTCGGCGAGGGTGGTGGTGCCGTAGGTCTCTGGCTCGCGCTCACCGAGCAGGTTGAGGTTGGGGCCGCTCAACATCAGGAGCCCATCACCAGCGGCATGGGCGCGGGTTCGTGCGCTCATCACCGCAAGTTCGATGCGCTTCGAGATCTCCGCCATGGTCCCTCCCTACTTGACGCCGGCCAACATGGCGGCCGCTGTGCGCTCTACGAGGCTAGCAGGAACGTCGTTGCGAATAACGTAGCCGTCGTCGCTCGCCAGGACCCAGCGAATCTTCGCCTCAGCCACCTTCTTGTCGCGACCGGCCGCAGCCAACAGTGCAGCGACTGGCTCGCTGCGTGGCGCAACGCCGAGACCGAGTGCGTCAAGCAGGGCAACACCGCGCGCAGCCAGTGCCGCGGGGGTCACGCCAAGCTCGACTCCAATCTGCAGCGCGGCGCGCAAGCCGTAGCCGACTGCCTCGCCATGCAGCAGGTTCTGATAGCCGGCGGCCTGTTCAAGGGCGTGACCGAGGGTGTGGCCAAGATTGAGGCTCATGCGTTCGCCCGACTCACGCTCGTCGGCGGCAACGACGCGGCACTTCCACCAACCGGCGCGCTCCACGATCTCGGCGAGGGTGCCGTCGTCATGCAGGGTTGGATCACCGGCCACAATTCGCGGAGCCGCCTCCTCGAGCACCGTGAAGAGACGCACCTCACCGAGCAGGGCAATCTTCACCGCCTCAGCAGATGCTGCAACCAGTTCACGAACGGGAAGGGTGCGCAGCGCGGAAAGGTCGGCGATGACCGCCTGCGGCTGATGAAAGGCACCAACGAGATTCTTCCCCTCAGGGAGATCGACACCGGTCTTGCCACCGAGTGAGGCGTCAACTTGAGCGGCGAGTGTGGTTGGTACGGCGATCCAGTCAACGCCACGTAGATAGAGGGCGGCGAGGAGACCGGCAGCGTCGGTAAGTGCGCCGCCACCAACAGCAACGATGAGATCGCGACGCTCCACACCGGCGTTAGCGAGTCGCTGTGCGGCGGCGCCAATCTCATGGAGCTCTTTCGCCGCCTCGCCACTCGGCAGTTCGAGCGGAATCACCGTAATGCCCGTGGCGGTGAGTGCGTCGCTTAGGCCGTTGGCAAAGGCGCGTGCCGCATTTGGCTCTGTGGCCAGCACCATGCGTGAGAGGCCACGCTCGGCGAGCAGGGCACGCAACGCATCAACGGCGATCCCGTCGCCGACCAGCCAACGGCCGGAGACGGTCTCGGCATTCACCAGCGGCCGGGTCGTTCGCACAGAGGTGCTCAGGAGTTCAATCGCCTCGTCGGTGAGTGAGCCCGGGCTGCGCGTGCTGCGCAGATGAATGCCTGGTCGATAGAAGCGCTCGCGGTCACCACGAAGTCGCTCGAGTGTGGCGACAGGATCGGCGTGATTCATGAGTGGACGCACGACGCGCGCGGTGCGCAGTCGTCGAGCGATCGAGGTGTCGGGGGCGTCAAGCCAGAAGAGGATCGCTCGCTCGCGGAGCGCCCAGCGGCTACGCGGGTCGGCTGCCGCACCACCACCCAGCGCCACAACACGACCGATGCCGAGTTCTGCGCCAATTGATCCGGCTGGTGGCTCAGGTGCAACGAGCGAAGCGATCAGCTGACGCTCGCGCAGTCGGAAACCCGCCTCGCCCTCGCGTTCAAAGATCAACGCCACGCTGTCGTTCTTCACGCCGGTCTCCGCGATCACCGCACGGTCGGTATCAAGGAAGGGGACGCCGAGCTTCGCTGCGAGACGCTTGCCGAGCGAACTCTTCCCCACGCCGGGGAGGCCAACCAGAGCGAGATCGCGCGGCGCCTGCATCACAACCTAGTCGTCGCCGCCGGAGCCGGCGCTGGTGCCACCCGCCGATGGGGTGGTGCGCGGTGCTGCGGATCGGGCACGGAGCGCCGCGAGGTTCGCCTGAATCTCGGCGAGTGAGTCGCCGCCCGTCTTCTCGAGCAGGAAGGGGACGATGGCGAGTGCCACCATGGCCTCACCAATTACGCCAGCCGCAGGAACGACGCTGATGTCGGAGCGCTCGTAGTGCGCCTTCTCGACCTTCTCGCCGGTGATCAAGTCAGCAGATGGGAGCGGTCGCGCCAGGGTGCTGATCGGCTTCACGGCGCCGCGCACCACGATCGGTTCGCCGTTTGAGACGCCACCCGTCAGACCGCCAGCGCGATTGGTGCGATGCACCCAGCTGCCGTCGGCGGATCGACCCTCGATCACGTCGTGGACTTCGGAGCCGAAGATGCGCGTCTGCTCGAAGCCAAGGCCGAACTCCACACCCTTCACGCTCTGAATGCTGGCGATCGCCCCAGCGAGCGCGGTGTCGAGTCGGCGGTCCCAGTGCACATAGCTACCGAGCCCCATCGGGAGCCCCTTCACCACGACTTCAAAGATGCCACCAACGGTGTTCCCAGCAGTACGCGCCTCGTCGATGCGCGCAATCATGCGCTCCTCGGCCGCAGGGTCTGGGCAGCGCAGCGGGCTCACGTCGGCCTCGTCGCGCGTGCGCGTGCAGTTCGCCGGATCCACGGCCACGCCGCCAACCTCGGCGGTGAATGACCAGATCTCAATGCCGAGGGCGTTTAAGAGCGCCTTGGCAACGCCGCCAGCGGCAACGCGTGCCGCGGTCTCACGCGCCGAGGCGCGCTCCAAGACGTTGCGCACATCATCAAAGCCGTACTTCATCGCGCCGGCAAGGTCGGCGTGCCCGGGGCGAACGCGTGTCACTGGAATGGCGCGCTTCGTCCCCTCGGCTGCGGCCGCTTCAAGAGCCGCCGCTTCGTCGGCACTCAGTGGGGCGACCTGCATCACGCTGGTCCAGTTCTCCCAGTCGCGGTTCTCAATCAGCAGCAGGATGGGGGAGCCGAGCGTTGCACCGTGGCGCACGCCGCTGCGAATGCGCGCGCGGTCCTGCTCAATGGTTTGGCGGGCGCCGCGGCCGTAGCCACCCTGGCGTCGTCGCATATCAATTTCAAGGGCCGCCTCGGTGAGCGGCACGCCCGCGGGCATCCCCTCAACAATCACGCCGAGCTCTGGTCCGTGCGACTCGCCTGCGGTCAAGAATCGAAAGGCCATGATCTCCCCCTCTACTTCGCGTTGTGCTTCGCTGCAGTGTCAAACGCTTCGCGCATCACTGCAATAGGGGCCGGTCGCCCCGTCCACAGTTTGAACGCCGCCGCACCCTGCAGCAGCAACATCTCACGTCCGTCGATCGCTTCGGCGCCCGCGGCGCGTGCCGTGCGCACCAGGGCTGTCTCGCCTGGCGCATACACCACATCAATCACGAACTGACCGGCGCGGAAGGCCGCCGCTGGGAGCGGCAGTGCGCTGTCACTCAAGCCAAGGGTGGTGGCGTGCACGACAAGGCCCGCGATCTGCGCCTCTTCAATGAGGAGCCCCTCGTGCCACGGCGCGGCGCGCACCGTGAGGTGCGGCGAGGCCTTGCGCACCTCGGCAACGAGCCGCTCGGCGCGGGCCAGGTGGCGATTAGCAATGGAGAGTTGCGCAACGCCAGCGCTCACAAGCGCCGAGATCGCCGCCTTCGCTGCGCCACCAGCACCAAGCACCAGCGCATGTCGCGGGGTGCGTCGACCATCGAGCAGGCCATCGAGCGCGCCGCGGAAACCCGCCGCGTCGGTATTGCGTCCCACGAGTCGGCTCCCGGCGCGGGTGATGGTGTTCACTGCGCCAATCTGCACAGCGTCGTCGGTGAGCGAGTCGAGGAGCGGCGCAATCTTCTCCTTGTGCGGCACCGTCACGTTCGCCCCCATCACGAGTGGGTCGGCGCGTAGCTCAGCAACAACGCGGGCAAGATCAGCTGGCGCCACATCCATCGCCTCATAGCGAACCGGCAGGCCGATCGAATCAAACGCCGCCTGCTGAAAAGCGGGCGAGAGGCTGTGCTCCACCGGATGGCCAAGCAAGAGAATGCGTCGCCCGCTCATGCTGCGGCCCCGATGCGCGCCAGGTCGTCATAGAAGGTGGGGTAGCTAACGGCCGCAGCGCCCGGGTCGTCGACCGAAACGGCGGCGCCGCTCACCAGGCCAGCAATGGCAAAGGTCATCGCCAAGCGGTGGTCGCCAAGTGACTCAGTAAAACCAGCGGCCGGTCGGCCGCCGCCCACGAAGTGCAGATCGTCACCCGTCACTGAGATCGTCAGTCCAAGTGCCGTAAGGCCAGCGGCGACACCGGCGATGCGGTCGCTCTCCTTGGCGCGCAGCTCGCCAGCGCCACGAATGCTGGTTGCGCCGATGGCCATGGCGGCTGCCAACGAGAGGATTGGCACCTCATCAATGGCCAGCGCCACGTCGGTTGGTGACATGTCGATGCCGTGCAGGGCCGCACTGCGGACGCGCAGGTCGCCTACTGGCTCGCCGGAGCCGTCGTCGGCGGCAGGGAACTCGTCAATGCGGGCGCCCATGCGCTGCAGCAGGTCGATGGCGTGGCGTCGGGTGGGGTTCAACGAGACGCCGCGAATGAGCAGATCAGCGTCTGGGTGCAGGCTTCCCGCCACCAGCCAGAAGGTGGCCGACGATGGATCCCCTGGAATGGTGACCAGCGGGAGGGCAGAGAGCTCGCCAGGAGCAGCCACCACGGTCGTCCCACTCGCATCGCGAGAGGCTCGCAGAAGAGCGCCGCGTGCCACGAGCATGCGCTCGGAGTGATCACGTGTGGCAACCACCTCCCGATAGGTGCTTTCGCCAGTTGCCGCCAACGCGGCCAGCAGCACGCACCCCTTTACCTGTGCACTTGGTGTTGCTGGTGCCCACGTGGCGCCGCGCAAAGCACCGCCCGTAATAGTGAGTGGCGCGCGCGTGCCCGCCTCGCCCGACCCGCTCACAACCGCACCCATCGCGGCGAGTGGCTCAAGCACCCGCGCCATTGGCCGACTCTGTAGTGAAGAGTCACCGGTCAACGTGTGTACGCCAGGTACGCCGGCTACGAGGCCCGCACCGAGTCGCATCGAGGTTCCCGAATTGCCGCAATCGAGCGGCACAGCGGCCGCACGCAAAGATCCACGTCCGCCAGAGCGCACGCGCCAACGTGCGGTGCCTGGCGCATCGCCAGGCTGAGCCGCTTCGCGTACAACTGCAGCGCCGAGCGCGGCAACGATGCCCGCCGTGGAGCGCACGTCATGACCGTCGCCTGCGCCGACCACGAGCGTCTCGCCATCGGCGAGCGCGGCGTAGAGGAGCGCACGATGGCTCATCGACTTGTCGCCCGGAAGGCGCAGCTCGCCGCGCAGACGATCGTTCATCGCCCCAAGGCCTCGCCCGGATTTTCGTGCAGCGGCGAGACGACCGAATGAATCGTTCGGAGCTCGCCGGCAAGGCGCGAGAACATCGGCAGTGTGAGGGACTGCTCGCCGTCGGACCAGGCCTCTTCGGGCTTCGGGTGCACCTCGACCATGATCCCGTCGGCTCCAGCGGCAACGCCGGCGTACGACATTGGTGCCACCATCCAACGCTTCCCCGTGGCGTGGCTCGGATCAACGATTACCGGAAGGTGCGTGAGTCGACGCAAGATCGGCACGGCGTTTAAGTCGAGCGTGTTGCGCGCCGCCGTCTCGAAGGTGCGAATGCCGCGCTCACACAAGATCACCTGGCGGTTCCCCGCAGCCAGGATGTACTCGGCGGCGAGGAGCCACTCTTCGATCGTGCCCGAGAGGCCGCGCTTCAGCATCACCGGCATGCGCGTTCGCCCCACGGCGTTAAGTAGCGAGAAGTTCTGCATGTTGCGCGTGCCGATCTGCAGCACGTCGGCGAACTCGGCGACCATGTCGACCTGCGCCGGCTCCATCACTTCGGTAATGATTGGGAGCCCGGTGCGCTCACGTGCCTCCGCAAGAAGGCGCAGTCCCTCGAGGCCGAGCCCCTGGAAGGCGTATGGTGAGGAGCGTGGCTTGAAGGCACCACCGCGCAACAGCGTCGCGCCTGCAGCGGCGACGCCCGCCGCCACTTCGAAGAGCTGTTCGCGTGATTCAATCGAGCACGGCCCCGCCATCAGGGTCAGTGAGCCGCCACCAACCACCGTATCGCGCACCTTCACCACGGTTGGCTCCTCGCGGAACTCCTGCGAGCTCAAGCGATAGGCGCGAGATGGGCGCGCAACAGCGTTAACGCCCGGCAGTGCCGCGATTTGCTCACCCAACTTCTCATCGAACCCCTTCGGGCCGAGCAGCGCAAGGGTCAGTCCGCGCGCTGATGGCTCTTCGTACACGGCGAGACCGGCTTCAGTAGCGCGGCTACGGATCGCCGCGATCTGTTCGCTAGTTGCCGACTGGTTGATTCGTACAAACATTGGTCACTCCACTCTCTTGGCGGACTCCCTGGTGCCGCTTCTGGGGGAAAAGAAAAGAGCAGAGGTCTCCCCCTGCTCACATCCCGGCAGGACCGCCGGTCAGACGCTTACGCGCCTGGGCTGGTCATGCCGGGTATCGAAAGTAGAAGCGGTTCGCCATGCCCAAACCTTACGGCGGCGCGCGCCGTGGGTCAAGAAAGCGGGATTTGCACGCAAAAGTTGGAGCCCCTTGCATCGTCGCAGAGCGGCAAATGCGCCACGAAGCGGGGCGATAGCGCAAAAACACGCACTGCAAGAGCCCATACGCACAAGTTTCGCGTGCGGCGGCGGCAATAGGGGCCTCTGCGTGCATCTGAGCGGGCCAGAGTACTGATTCCGCACGAAATACCCCCTACCAAAAGGGGATTTCCCCGCGCTAGGCGCCAGCCCGTGTTGCGACCGGGTATCAGCAGCTCGCAAACTGAGGGGTCAAGAGTGGCCACACGCACGAAATCGAAAAATCACGCTTGCAGTTATCCACATTGTGTTTTAGTTTTCCACAAGCCCCAACAATGGGGTTGAGTTATGACCGTCCGAGGTACGGGCTGGTCAGAGTGGAGGTAATCACATGGCTGTAAAGAAGCGAAAGGCCGCTGCGAAGCGCAAGCCTGCTGCCAAGAAGGTCGCTAAGAAGCGAACCGCGAAGAAGGCCGTAGCCAAGAAGGCTCCAGCCAAGAAGAAGGCCAAGCGCAAGACGGCGAAGAAGGCCGTTGCGAAGAAGGCCCCTGCTAAGAAGAAGGCCAAGCGCAAGACGGCGAAGAAGGCCGTTGCGAAGAAGGCCCCAGCCAAGCGCAAGAAGCGCAAGGCTGTAAAGAAGGTAGCCAAGAAGGCTCCAGCCAAGAAGAAGGCCAAGCGCAAGACGGCGAAGAAGGCCGTTGCGAAGAAGGCCCCTGCTAAGAAGAAGGCCAAGCGCAAGGCTGCGAAGAAGAAGTAACTTCTAACGATCCGTCGAGGATCGTTCGAGAGGCGTCCAGGGCAACCTGGGCGCCTCTCTCTTTTTCCCCGCATACTTGCCCCATGGCCCGACCAATTGTTGTCAGCGACATGGATGGCACGCTCACCACCGCCGAAACCTGGCGCGGCGTGCATCAATGGATTCGCGCCAACTACCGAAGTGCCGCCGCGAGCCGGTTCATTACTGTTCGATTACCACTCGTCTTCCTGGCACGCACCGGTCTTATGAACAAGGAGCGCTTCCGCGCCCGTTGGCTCGAGGATCAGACCAAGCTGCTGCGCGGTTTGCGCGCGGAGCAGCTCGCCGTCATGGGGGAGTGGGT
>SHYI01000072.1 GCA_009692905.1 Chloroflexota bacterium | reverse complement strand
TCGGCGGCGCTGCCAGCCTCGGGCTCGGGGAGTGCCCATCCGTTGAATGCGGTCGCCGCCTTATTCAGCCCACTCCGCGCCCAGAGTTCGATCGCCTCGCCCGCTGCGACCTCAACCTCAGGGAGGCGTAGCCGCTCAGCGGCGGTGAATTCACCGAGCACATGTTGGTGCGCCGTCCCCGACTCGCGCGGATCGCCAATGCCAACGCGCAAGCGCGGGTACTTGTCGGTGCCGAGCTCGTCGGTAATCGAGGTGAGGCCGTTATGGCCACCGGCGCTCCCCCCCTCGCGGAACCGGAGCGTGCCGAACGGCAGGCTAAAATCGTCAACAACCACGAGCAGCGCCGTCAGTGGCACGCGCTCAGCGGCGAGCAGCTTGCGCACGGCAATACCCGACTCGTTCATAAAGGTGTCGGGCTTCGCCATCACCAGGTCGAGGCCCAGCACGCGACCAGAGTGCACCATCGCCGCATCGCGACGCTTCCCACCACCGCGCCAACTCACGCGATCGGCAAAGGCATCCAGCACGACCCAGGCAATGTTGTGCCGCGTGTAGCGGTACTTGTCACCCGGGTTGCCGAGGCCAACGACGAGGCGGCGATCCTCACTCATGCGCTCGCCCTCATCGCGCGCTTGTGCCCGCGAAGAATCCGCTCCTGCTCCGCCCACATTGCCGTGCGGCCTGCGGGTGTGCGGTGATCCCAGCCACAGAGGTGCAGCGCCCCATGTACGGCGAGGAGTCGCAGCTCGTCGGCTGGCGCGTGGCTCGTCCCACCATCGGTGCCGCCGTGTCCGTCGCGTGCCTGTTCAATGGCGCGATCGATGCTGATGACGATGTCGCCGAGTGGGAGCGTTTCGCCGGTGACGATCGGGGCGGCAACCTTGTGCGCGGCCCTTCGAACGGTGCCCGGTCGGGCGGGATACGCGGTCGGCTCCAGGAGCGGGAAGCTCAACACATCGGTCGCGCCGCGCTTCTTCATCTGTGACTCGTTGAGTGCGGTGATCTCGCTGTCATCGACCAGGGTGACGACCGCCTCGCCACTCTTCGGCGCACCAGAGAGGCGCAGGGCGCGCTCAACGAGGGCACGAAGTTCGGTAGCGGTGACGGTGATGCCGCCGCGCCTGCGGCGCACGATGCGCGCGCGGGGCCCGGAGCTGCGACTCATCCGCGAGCGGCGAGCGCCGCGGTGACCTTCCCCGAGAGGACCTTTCCATCGACGCGGCCCTTGGTCTTCGGTCCGAGCCAGCCCATAACCTTCCCCATCTCTTTCGATGAGGCGGCGCCGGTGGCGCTCATCGCCTCGGCAACGAGTGCGTCGACATCGGCATCGCTCAACTGCTCAGGCATGTAGGTGGAGAGGATCGTGATCTCGGCGGTTTCGGCATCGGCGAGGTCGGGGCGATTCGCGGCGGTGTAGGCGTCGACAGACTCCTTGCGCGTCTTGACCGCCTTCACGATGACGCCGAGAACCTCGTCGTCGGTGGCGTCGCGCTTCAGCTCCTTCTCAACAAGGGCGAGCGATGAGAGGGCCATGCGCAGGGTGTCGCGACGCAGCGTCTCGCCCGACCGCATTGCGGCCGAGACATCAGCTTTCAGTTGATCTCGAAGCGACATGCGCTGCTCCTCTCTGGCGGCTAGGCCGCACTGGGGCGCGCCGTGGGGCTAGATCCCGCGCGGTGCTCCGCCCATCGGCTTCTTGCGCTTGGCGTCCTTGCGCTTCTTCTTCTCCGCGGCGTTCTCGAACGCTTCGCGACGGCGCGATTCGGCCAAGATGCCGGCCTGCTGGACCTTCTTATTGAAACGGCGCAGCGCGGCCTCGAAAGACTCGTTGTCACCGATACGTACTTCTGCCAAGTGGCACCTCCTAAGGGAAGGAGGATAGCCGATCCCCCGCACGAGGGCGACTTAGCGCGGGAGGGGGACCTCTTCGAGCATCCCCTGGAGGGTCAGCAGGAGGGTATTCGCCGCCTCGCTGTCGAGGTCGGCCGAGGGGGTGCGCTGCAGGATCACGAGCAGGTTCCCCGACTGGAAGAGGCTGAATTGAGCGCCTGGGGGGACGAGCACCAGGTTCACCGGGGCAACCAGGTAGGCGGCGAGCTGCGTGGCAGCGGCCCGCGCGGCGGCGGCATCGACAAACGAGATCGCGATGAGCGGGATGCCGTTCGGGTCACGCGTCGAGGCGGCACGGACCACCGTTCGGGGGAGGCTATTCATCTCTGGCGGAAGTGGCGGGCGAACATCGGCGCTGTTCAGAATGGGCCCGAGGCCTGCAGCAGTCACTACCGAAACGAGGAGCCCCTCCACCTGTGCCGCCTCTGCGGAGCTGCGTGCCGTGGGCGCCGCCGATGCGGCGGGACCCTGAGGCTCGGCGGTCGGTCCACCGCCCGACAAGAAGCTAAAGATCGCCATGCCGCCGACCAGCACGATGACGGTGCGGTACGGGAAGCCTCGCTTGCGCGTGACTGGTGCCTCGCTCATCCCGGTGGCCACGCCAGTTGTCGCCCGGCGAGCAGGTGATAGTGCAGATGCTCGATCGCTTGGCCGCCCTCAACACCAACGTTACTGACGAGGCGCCAACCACGGTCGCCGTAGCCGGCCTCAACCGCAATCTCTTGCGCCACGTGATGCATGCGCGCCAAGAGTGCGCCGTGCGCCGCTGTGTCGCGCAGGTCGGCGGCCGAACCAATATGTTCGCGCGGCACAATCAAGACATGGAGCGGCACCTGCGGCGCAATGTCGTCGAAGGCGACCACAAGATCCGAGCTGTGTCGCTGCGTGCTCGGAATCTCGCCAGCGATGATCTTGCAGAAGAGGCAGTCACTCATGATGCGAGTGTAGCGCGGCCATCGCTAAATTCGGCGGCCACCCACTCCCCCTCCTCCCAGCGTTCGACGAGCGTTGCGCCAGCCGCCTGCAGTGCGGCGATCGCCTCATCGGCACGCGTGGTGAACATGCCGCTGGTCAGGAGTCGGCCGCCCGGCGCCATCGCGCCAACCAGGAGCGGGGCAAGTTCGATGTGGAGCGTGGCGACAAGGTTCGCCATCACCAGCGGTGCTGGCGCGCTGATGGGGAGTGAGCCCGCCCGAATGATCACGCGGTCGGCGACACCATTGCGTGCGGCATTCTCGGTGGCGGCTGCAACAGAGAGCGGATCAATATCGACCCCTGTTCCGTGCGATGCGCCGAGGGCGATCGCGGCTAGTAGAAGGATGCCGCTCCCTGTTCCCACATCGAGCACGCCAGGACCACTCCGTGGGAGCTCGCCGAGACGACCGGCGGTGCTCCAACGTTCCAAGCCGATCAGCGCAAGACGCGTGGTTGGATGCAGGCCCGTACCAAATGCCTGGCCTGGATCAATCGTGACGACGGCATCGCCAGGGGCGACGGTGTGCTCGCGCCATGGTGGTCGAACGACGATGCGGCCGACGCGCAAGATCGGAAATTCGGCACGCCAACTCGTCGCCCACTCTTCGGCGGGGATCGGTCGCACGAGCAGTGGTCCAATGCCGCGCAGGCCAACACCGCCACTTGAGAAGGCGGCGAACCGTTCGAGCTCCGTCACCAGCGCGTCGGCGGCGGCGCGATTGCTCGCGCTGTCGGGGAGCCAGGCGCGAATACGGACCAGTGCGGTCGGGTCGTAGATGGGACCAAGTGCGTCGCCATCGATAGGTGGGGGTGTGGCAGGTTCGGCGCTGGTGCCCGACGGGGCGAGGCGTCCGAGTCGCTCACTAATTGCCTCAGCGGCTTCCGGGTCGCACTCAATACTGAGTTCGAGCCAGCCGTCGGTGCTCAGTGTTGATCCTCGCCGCTCGCCTTGGCATACGCCTCGAGCGCCTTGCGCTGATCGCCACTCAACTTCTTCGGCACCTCAATCACAATGTGAATGAGCAAATCGCCGCGCTGACTTGGTCGTCGCACGTTTGGTGCGCCGCGCCCCTTCAGGCGCACGACATCATTTGGCTGCGTCCCCGATTTGATCTCGATCTCCTCTTCCCCCTCGGCGGTCGGCACCACCACGCGCGCGCCGAGTGCCGCCTGCGAGATGGAGAGTGGGATCTCGGTGGTGAGGTCAATCCCGTCGCGCACCAGCTGCGGATGCTCCTTCACCTCGATGACGACGTAGAGATTTCCAGCGGGGCCACCGCGGCGACCAGGCTCACCCTGGCCACTCAGTCGAATCTGCGTGCCGTCATCAACGCCTGGCGGAATCTCAACATGCAGACGCTTGGAGCCGTTGAGTCGTCCTTCGCCGCGACAGGTTGGGCACTGCTTCTCAATGATGCGCCCCTCGCCGCCACACTTGGCGCACGGCGCCTGGACCGCCATCTGGCCGAGCATCGTTTGGCGCACGGTGCGCACCGAGCCGCGCCCGCCGCAACCGTCGCACTCTTTGGTTCCTGAGCCCTTCGCAGCGCCACTCCCCGCGCAACCGTCGCAGTTGACCTTCATCTTTAAGTCGAGGTCGCGGGTGCCGCCGCGAATCGATTCGCTGAACTCCACGCGCAGGTCGTAGCGCATGTCATCTCCAGGAGGCGGGCCACTGCGTCGCGCGCCGCGACCGCCACCGCCAAAGAACCCCTCAAAGAGGTCTTCAATGCCACCGCCGCCGAAGCCACCCTGGAAGCCGCCTGGGAATCCACCAGGGAATCCGCCTGCTCCGCCGCCTGGGCCACCCGCTCCACCGCCAACCCCGGCCTCGCCGAACTGGTCGTAGCGCGCACGTTGCCCCGCGTCGGAGAGCACCTGATAGGCGTCGTTGATCTCCTTGAACTTCGCCGCGGCGTCGGGGGCCTTCGACACGTCGGGGTGGTGCTTCTGGGCCGCCTTGCGGAAGGCCTTCTTGATGTCGTCGGCACTTGCCCCCTTTGGAACGCCGAGGATCGCGTAGAAGTCTCGTGCCATCGCGCGCCTACTTCAACAGGAGCACGCCGAGTCGGCGCACCGCATGGCGATAGCCAATGAAGCTAATTGCTGAGAGATAGGCGATGTCACCGAGCATGAGTAGATTGAGATCGCCGAAGCAGAGTGAACGCACCAGGTGCGTGCCGCGCGTTAGCGGCGAAAGCTCCACGATCCAGCGGAGTGCCCCTGGATAGATCTCGACTGGGTAGAACGTCGCAGAGAAGAGGAAGAGCGGCGTCAG
>SHYI01000071.1 GCA_009692905.1 Chloroflexota bacterium | reverse complement strand
GACGAACGCGAACTGAAGGTCTACACGCTGATCTGGCGCCGCACGATTGCGTCGCAGATGCCCGACAAGCTCTCCGCCTCGACGACGTTGATTTGGAGTGCGGGGAGCGATCGCCTGAAGACTGTTGCGACGCGAACACTCGAGCCAGGCTTCACCGCGGTCTATCTCGAGGGTCGCGATGACGAAGACGAAGATGCTGAGGCGAAGGTCCCCGATCTGCCGGAGGGTTCGAAGGGGAGCGTTGCAACCGTCGAGGGTGTGGCACATGCCACAAAGTCCGAGCCACGCTTTACTGAGCCGACGCTCGTGAAGGAGCTCGAGAAGTACGGCATCGGCCGACCATCTACCTACGCCGCCATCATCGAGCGCATTCAAGAGCGCGAATACGTCGACCGCGACAAGGATAATCGCCTTCGCGCCACGCGCCTCGGCGAAACGGTATGCGACCTACTCACGACGCACTTCACCGCCTTCGTTGACCTCGGCTTCACCGCCGGCATGGAGGAGGAGCTTGATGCTGTGGCAGCGGGGCGCGCGAATTGGCGCGATGTCTTGCAGAAGTTCTGGAGCACCTTCGACCCACTCGTTCTTGAGAAGGCGCAGTCAATCGGTGCTGGAGAGTTCCGTAACCGCGCCAGCGAAGAGAAGTGCTCAGAGGGGCATCCGATGGAGGAGCGCCTCGGGCGATTCGGTTGGTATCTCGCCTGCACCCTCTACCCAGAGCATGCCGAGCGCAAGTCGCTCTCCAAGGTCATTGGCGACGACACGCCATCCGGCGACACGCCGACCCTTGAGGGTGCGGGTCTCCCGTGTCCAATGTGCGGCGCTGAACACGGTGGAAAGATGGCGCAGCGACGGAGCCGCTTCGGCTGGTTCCTCGGCTGCGATCGGTATCCAGAGTGCAAATACATTCCGAAGGCCGAGGTTCCTGCAGAGTTCAAGCTGGAGTTTGACGCGCTCTGCCCGGTCTGTGGCACCGAGCACGGCGGAAAGCTTGGCCCGAAGAAGAACAACAAGCGGGGCACCTACTTCTATTCGTGTAACCGCTACCCCGACTGCAAGACGATTCGACCGCGTCCGTCGGGTGCGACACATGCCGAGTGTGGCGCCGTGATCGGTAAAGACGATGAGGGCGGCATCTGCACGAAGTGTGGCGCGCGCGTGACGCTGCCAGAGGTGGTTGCCGTTGGATCGGTGATTGCGGGCGGTGAGCCTGATCCGCTCGCCTGGGTGCCGAAGCGCCCACGACGCGGCGCAGCAGCCTCAGCCGAGAGTGGCGCGAAGGCTGCATCAAAGAGCAAGGCAAAGCCCAAGGCGAAGGCGAAGGGTAAGGCGAAGCCGAAGGCCAAGGCGAAGGCGAAGAGCAAGGATCCCGCGGCGGAGCCCGTCGCCGTTGAGCCGGGCGCAGAGGCGCCGGCTGAACAGGTGGGAACGGCCTAATGAGTCGGGGCCGCGAATCGGCTCCCGTGGCGCAGCTCTCTTCTGCTGCGACTGACCCGCGAATTGCTCCGTTCATCATGCACCTGCGCGCGCGGGCACTCTCTGCCGCAACCGAGCGTTCGTACCGCACCGCGGTGGAGCGCCTTGTTGCCTGGTACGACGCCGAGGGGATCGATTGGCGCACGCCAAGCCGGGCGGACCTGCGCCGCTATATCGCCCTTCTTAGTGAGGATGGCGAGCGCTCCACCGTGCAGCAACGGCTTGCCGCTCTCGGCACCTTCTACCGATTCTGGGTGCGGCAGGGGAGTGTGGCGAAGGATCCACTGCATGCGCTCGCCCGACCGAAGCGTGAGAAGCGGCTCCCCGATGTCTTGTCGCAAGCGCAGGTGGAGCAGCTCATCGCGCAGGCCGCGATCGGCACCTCAGCTGCGCTGGCCCTGCGCGATACGGCGCTGATTGAACTGCTCTATGGAGCCGGCCTACGCATTGCCGAAGTTGTGGCAATCAAGCTCGCCGACCTGCAGCTTGGACGCGGTGAGGTGAAGGTGACGGGGAAGGGTGACAAGCAGCGTGTTGGGCTCTTCGGCGCACCGTGTCGTCGTGCCCTCGAAGCGTATCTCTCAGATGGCCGCCCTGTGCTTGCTGCGCTCGCCACCACTCCAGGTGCGGCACTCTTCTTGAATCGCAGCGGTGGATCGCTCGGAGAGCGTGGCGCGCGCGCGCGACTTGACGACATCGCACGTGCCGCCGGTCTACCGGAGGCCTTTCACCCCCATACGTTGCGCCACTCGTTTGCCACACACCTCCTTGATGGCGGCGCGGACCTGCGCGTCGTGCAAGAGCTGCTCGGACACGAGAGCCTCGGAACGACACAGGTCTACACCCATGTTTCAACGACGCGCCTACGCGGGCTATACAAGTCGGCGCACCCGCGCGCACGACGTGCAGGGGCTAAGCCATGAAGCCGCGTCGAGCGGTGCCAGTTGCTCGTTCAAGCACTGCGCGTAGCAGCTCCATTTTGGCCGCTGGTGCACTGGCCTCACGCATCGCCGGGTGGGCGCGCATCACTGTCCTCATTGCGGTCTTTGGGGCGACCGGAACGCTCGACCCATTCCTCGCCGCATTCCGCATCCCCGATATCGTGTTCGCGCTGGTTGCCGCAGGTTCCATTGCAACCGTCCTCGTGCCGCAGTTGAGCACCCTTCTCGAGCGCGGCGAACGACGGCGAGCGCAGCGGCTCGTGGGCTCAGTGTTCGTCACCATGCTCCTCCTCCTCGGCCTCTTCTCGCTGGTCGTCATCATTGGTGCAAGCGCACTCAGCGGCCTCTTGGTGGGTGGATTACCGAGCGCCCAGCAGCGCGAGGCGGCAGACCTCAGCGTCATCCTGCTGGTGGCCACGATTGCGCTGGCACTCTCCGCCATCTGCACCAGTGCCGCCGCAGCGCGATCGCAGTTTGGCGTCACTGCCATTACCGGCTTGGTGTACAGCGCTGGAACGATCGCCGGCGCGCTGATCGGCGGCCGCGCCGCTGGGGGCTATGGCCCAGCCATTGGTACGGCTGCTGGTGCGATTGCCGTACTGGTCATAACTGGCGTCGTGCTGATGCGAAGCGACCTGCGTCCGGCACGGCCGAACTTCCGTGATCCACTGCTGCGGGATGCGCTTCGCTCGCTCCTGCCACGTGTCGGCTCGGTTGTGCTGGTCCAGCTGCTGCTCGCGTATCTCATTCTGCTCGCCGGAACCACTGGGCCGGGTGCGATCACGATTTGGTCGTACGCCTTCACCCTCTTGCAGGTGCCACTCGCCCTGGTCACCTCTTCGATTGGCATTGCGATTCTTCCGAAGGTGGCGGCCCAGGCGGCACGCGGAAATTTTGCGGTCGTACGCACGTTGGCCGTTGCAAGCATCGGGGCCGTGATTTGGATGATGGCGCCAATCGCAACGCTTGGCGCACTCTTCTCGTATGACGCAGTGCGGCTCGTTGTTGGCGGGAACATCGATAACGCCTCTGCGGTCGCGACCGCAGATCTACTCCGGCTGCTCCTTATTGGCCTCGTCGCGCACGGCGTGATCTCGGTCGCGGTGCGCCTCTTCTACGGTTTGCGCGATACGGTGCGCCCCACTCTCGCGGAGCTTGGTGGGAATATCGTGATCTTCGCCCTGGCGACCCTCTGGGTCCCGCTCGTGGGAGTGACCGGCATTGCGACGTCACTCCCTCTCGGCACCTGGATTGAGGCGGTCGTCCTGCTTGCCCTGCTGGTTGCGCACAGGCAGATCCTCAACGCGGCCACGGTTGTCGGCATCGCTCTCTTTGCCGTCATTGCAGCACTCGTTTCGGCGGGGCTTGCCACCGCGATCACGTCGCCACTCCTTGAGGGGGCACGCCTTTCGGGGGTAGTGCCGGGTGCGGCGGTTGCGACACTCGGCACCGTCGTTGGACTTGCCGCCTATGTTGCCCTCACGATTCTGGCGCGCCGACGAGAGGCGCTCCCGTTGTTCCGCCGCATCGCACCACTCGCGCCAAAAGGGCTTCGCGCGCTTCTCCTGCGCGCCGAGGTGAGCGCATGACGATCCGCCGCGTTGATCTGGGCTCTCTTGAGGCACAACGCGCGTGGGATGCGCGCGCCGTCGATGCGCCTGGCGGTGACGTACACCAGGGGAGTGCCTGGCTCACCTATCGAGCCAGCCTCGGGCGCGAAGCGATCGCGCTAGAGGCTGATGACGCCCCAATCGGCATCCTCTTGAATCGCGCTCCACTCTTCGGCCTCCCCAAAGGGCATGCGCCGCGTGGGCCACTCGCTCCGTGGGGCGCCACGGTCGCTCAGGCGGTGGCTGTTGCAGAGCGCATTCAGCGCGTCGCCACCTGGCTTGGAGCGGAGTACGGCCTCGTCGCACTAGATGCGGATCCGTGGCTGCCGGCTGGCGAGGCGACCGAGTCTGCGTTCCGTAACGCTGGACTCCAAAAAACCGACGAGATCTTTCCTAGCCAACACACTATGGTGCTGCGCGCCAGCGCGACCGGAACATCGGAGGCTGACCTCTTT
Organism: Chloroflexota bacterium; assembly: GCA_009692905.1. GTDB lineage: Bacteria > Chloroflexota > Limnocylindria > Limnocylindrales > Limnocylindraceae > Limnocylindrus. The sequence goes on along the minus strand of SHYI01000071.1, from coordinate 685 downwards.
GAGGGGATCACCAAGAGCACTCGCCAGCGCATCACGCTCGCCGAGCGTGCAGGGTTCGTTGCCGAACGGATCACGCACCTCACTCCTGCTCCTGAGCGCACGGCACTCTGGGACCAAGTGCAGCTTTTACTCGAGGCCACGGCGCAGCGCAAATCGTTCGCGCTCGGCTCATCGGCATCGATGATCCGCTGGTGGGATCAACTCGTTGCAACGGAACGCGCTGAGCTCCTCACCGTCCGCGGCACCGCTGGCGCACTCGTCGCCTTCATCGTGATCTTGCGACATGGTGAACGCATCACCACCGACGCATCGGGTGACGATCCCATCGCGCGGAGGGAGACCCCTGGCGCGCTTGCCCTGCTGCGTTGGACGGCGATCAAGATTGCTGCGGGGGAGCGCCGTATCACCGATCTCGGCGGCGTGGATGTTGCTGGACATCGGGATGTTCCGGTTGAGGGCGACGCAATGCATGGCCTCTACGCCCACAAGGCGTCGTTCGGAGCAGTCTGGACGCCGATGGCGGGTGCGCACCGCGCCGTGCTCCGCCCGCGTGCGCTCCGCCTGCGTTCACTGCTCGGGCGAGTGCGAGGGGGTCGCTGATGAGCCATCGTCCACTGCGCGAACTGATTGCACGGCTGCAGGAGTTGCAGCTCCTGGCCGCTCCCGTATCGACGGACGTCATCAT
>SHYI01000070.1 GCA_009692905.1 Chloroflexota bacterium | reverse complement strand
TCTCGCCTCGGTCAAGCACCTTCTTTGAGGAGATCTTGATCTGCTCGATGTCCTTATTCGCCTGCCCGAAGTGCGTTTCAAGGCTCTCTACGCGCTCGCCGAGCCGGCCCACATCGTCGAGGATGAGGCGCACCTCACGCTGAATGAGCGAGGCCTGCGCGGCGATCTTGGTGTCGATGTAGACCGAGCGCAGGTTGGTCAGCCAGCCATGAATCGTGTTCGGGCTGGCGAGGTAGACCCGCTTCTTACTCGCGTACTCCACCAGATCGGCGAAGTGCTGCAGCAGCTCGCCATAGATGGATTCTGCCGGGATGAACATGAGGGCGAGGTCGCGGGTCTCCCCCTTGATGAGGTATTTCGACGAGATATCGTCGATATGCTTCTTTACGTCGACCTTGAACTGGCGCTCCGCGACGATGCGCGTTGCGTCATCGCCGGCGGCGAGCATGCTGCGATACGACTCAAGGGGAAACTTTGAATCGACGGCGAGGTCGCCGCCGCGCTCACCGAATCGGATGAGGCAATCAACACGGGCGCGATTCGAGAGTGTTGCCTGGAACTCGTAGAGCTCGGCGGGGAGCACATCTTCAACGATCTGCTCTAGGCGCACCTCGCCAAACGCACCGCGCGCCTGGTTGCTCCCGAGGATGCCGACAAGATCGACCACCTGGCCCTTCAGCTCTTCGATCTGCTGCTGGGCCCGGTCAATGATGCCGAGGCGTTCGCCCACCTGCTGCAGCTGCTCTGTGGTGCCCTTTGCGCCAGCGGCGAGCGCCTGCTGCACGCTCTCTCGATCACGGTTGGACTGCGTCACGAGTCCCTGCACCATGGCGGCAAGCTGTGCCGCCTGCATCGCTGTGCTCTGGTCGGGCAGAGTTGGGCGCCCAGCGCGCAGCGCTGCGGCGATTGCTGCAACGGCGGCGATGCCAGTAAAGAGTACGGCGAGTGGCAGGAGTAGATCGTTCATTCCAACCATCTTGCCTGATCACTGTGCCGACTGTTTGACACAGTTAGTTGATCACCCCCAGGGGAACTTCGACTTCTTCTTCAGGATCGGCAGGCCGGTCCGCTCTGACTCAATCACCTTGTAGCCGTCAGGAAGCTCGGCGACGGCGCCTGCCCCTGGCTTCTTGGCAAAGAAGTAGAGGTCTACCTGCTTTCCGCTCGCCACAATGCGTGATCGCACGTGGAGGTAATACTCAGTCCCGCGTGAGTTTTTATGACTGAAAGCCATCTCTTAACCTCCCTACATGGCGCCCTATGGGCGGGCAACCACCTATCTACAGCGTACGCCTCTTCCCACCAGGTGGGAAGAGGTTACGCATTACCTTTGCCGTCTTCGCGTGCGCTCGGCCAGAGGTGGGCAGGGAGATCATCAAGTGGAATGGGATCTACCGTAGGCAGTTCAATCATTCGGACCTCGCCGCAGTTGCGGCAGAACATGAACAGCGGGGTTCCCTCCCCGGCAGCCGCCTCAAAGAGGTGTGGCTGCTCGGGGAGGTCGCCGTTCGGGCACTTGATCTCGTGCGCTGGCTGGCGCACTTAGGCCTTTTTCTTGAGGATCGGCAGGCCAGTCTTCGCCGATTCAATCACGGTGTACCCCACAGGGAGCGCTTCCACTCCGCCCTCCCGTTCGGTCTTCGCAAAGAAGTGCAGGGTCACCTGCTTCCCGTTGGCCACCGTTCGAGTTCGACCGTGTAGGTAGTACTCGACGCCACGTGAGTTCTTGTAGCTGTAAGCCATGGAACCTCCCTACTGCGCTTGTACTGATACTGAGTATCAGTTAGTAGTAAGGTAGACGACCACTGGCCCAAACGTCAAGGTCTATGCGCCAGGGACGGGGGTGGCGCGCTCCAGGAATTCTGGGATGCGGGTGAGGTCGACGTTGCCGCCACTCAGGATGACAACGACACGGTCGCCGGGGATGACGGGAATTCGGCCGAAGAGAAGGGCGGCAAGGGCAGCGGCACCCGCGGGCTCCACCACCTGCTTCAGGCGCTCCATGGCGAACCGCAGTCCCCCAAGGATCTCCTCGTCGGGGAGGGTGACAAGGCCATCAAGGAGGGATGAGGCGAGCGGGAGTGTCCAAGAGCCGGCATACGGCGCACCGAGACCGTCGGCCACGGTGACCGGAGTTACTGACACGACACCACCGCTGTCTACCGCCTGCTTTACCGCAGAGGAGCCGTCTGGCTCAACGCCGTAGAGGCGAATTTCGGGCTTCAGAGCGCGAAGTGCGACGGATGCGCCGCAGAGCATGCCGCCACCACCAAGTCCACCGATGACGACATCAGCTTCGGGAATCTGTTCAAGGATCTCAATGCCCATGCTGCCGTGGCCGGCAATCACAAACGGATCATCAAATGGGTGGGCATCAATGAGGCCACGCTCTGCAACCAGTTTGTTCTTTAGCTCTCCTGCGGTGCCCATGTGCCCTTCGACAAGGTGAACCGTTGCCCCGTAGGCCTTGCAGGCGGCAATCTTTGCGGGCACGGCCTTCGTCGGCATGACCACCTCGACAGGGATGCCGTAGGCGCGGCCCGCCCAGGCGTATGCGGCGGCGGCGTTGCCTGCGCTAAAGGTGATGATGCCGCGGCGCTTCACATCCTCGATGCCAAAGAACTCAACGAGGCGTGCGACGCGGTTCAACATGCCGCGGACCTTGTACGAGCCGCTGCGCTGGAGGTGCTCTGACTTAAATCGCACGCGTCCGTCGCCGAGGAACGGGCCACCACTGCGGCGAATTGCGTCGGCAGCGCCGACCGAGGAGAGGATTGGCGTGATGTGGAGCTTCCCTGCGGTGCGCTGGACCGCATCCTTCACCGCCTTCAGATCCATGCTGAACGGCTCGCCTGTCAGGGGATCGGTGGTCGGCAGTGGTGGATAGGCCGGGCGCTGTTCGCGAGCGGGTAGGTCAGGCATGAGGGAACGGTAGTGCATGCGCGGGGGGAGCAGGTAGCCTGTACGCATGCTGGAGATTCGACCTGCGACGTTCGAGGAGATCCTGAACTTGCGCCATGCCGTGCTGCGCGCGGGGCGGCCGCTGGTGAGCGCCTACTACCCGGGTGATGAGGCCGGCGCTGGTGCGCACTGGGGAGCCTGGAGCGGCGGTGAGCTCGCTGCTTGCGTCTCGCTCTATACCGTCGACGGGCCAAGCACCCAACTCCGTGGCGCGGCGACTGCCCCCCACTGGCGCAGCCAGGGGATCGGTGAGGCGCTGATGCGCGCCGCCATCGCCGCTTGGTGGTCCGATACGAGCGCCCCACGCGACCTCTGGTGCAACGCACGGGTAGCGGCCATCACCCTCTACGAGCGCCTCGGCTTTGTTGCCGAAGGGGAGCGCTTTGAGTTCCCCCAGGTCGGCCCACATCAGCGCATGCGCTGGGTTGCCCCATGATCGGCGCGCTCTTCGGCGTGATCGCCGCCTTCTCCTGGGGTGGTGGCGACTTCTTGGGTGGGCTCGCCAGCCGCCGCCTTCCAACCTTCCTGGTCGTCGCCGCGAGCCAGACGGCAACTCTTGCGCTCCTCATCCCCGTTGCTCTCATCATTGGCGGCGCGCCGCCGACTGGCGCTGTCCTGCCCACCACGGCGATCGCCGGAATTGTCGGCGGCACCGGCGTGCTCTTGCTCTATCACGGGTTTGCACATGGGCGTATCTCTATTGTTGCCAGCATCGCCGGCACACTCTCTGCACTGATTCCCGTTGGAGTCAGCATCCTGCAGGGCGAGATTCCATCACTCCTTCGACTCGTTGGATTCTTGGCGGCCATCGTTGCGATCATCATCGTCTCAACGAGCGCTGTTGAGCATGCCGTCGCTGGCGAGGCGGGTGCGCACGCCGATGCATCGAGTGGCGCGGCGGCTCGCGGCGGTGCGTTCTACGGAGTGGCGGCTGGCATCTGCTTTGCAAGTTTCAGCCTGATCTTCGCCGGTGTTGAATCAGACGCAACGGTGTGGCTCATCACCATCCTGCGCATTGCCAGCGTCTCCGCGTTGGCGCTGGTCTTCGTTGTGGCTCGCCTGGTCGGCCGTCGGCCACCTGGCGATGAGCCGATTCGCGCCGGCGCAATTCCCGTGGGGCTGCTACCGCGGCTGCGTCTGCTGCTGCTCCTCACCGTGGCGGGCACATGCGAAACGGCGGGGAATCTCTTCTTCTTCCTCTCGAAAGAGGAGAGCGGTGTGGCGGTGGCGGCGGTCTTCACCTCGATCGCGCCAATCACCACGGTGATCTTTGCGGCGCTGCTACTGGGCGAACGCGTGACCGCACGCCAAGCTTTGGGGATTGCCCTTGCGGGTGGTGCAACGCTTGCCATCGCCCTCGGCGGCGTGGCGTAGACGAACTGTTACAGAACCGCTACTATCGCTCTCCCATGACTGACACATCGCCTGTAGAGCCGACGCCCATCGCGATTGACCGCGCCAGTGGCGCGTTGCGACTCGCTGAGCGCACCATCACCCTCACCGGCACGGAGCTGCGACTCCTCTCGCTCCTGATTGAGCGACTCGGTGATGCGGTCTCTCATCAAGAGATTCGTGACTACGTGTGGGGCGAGAACTGGGCTGGCGGCGACGAGGCGCTGCGCGTTGCCGTCAATCGCTTGCGCAAGAAGTTCGAGGGGAATCAGCGTCGTCCACAGATCTTGGTGAGCGTTCGCGGCATCGGCTACCGCCTGATCGGCACACGCCAGGCGTAACGCTCCGCTACAGCTGCGCGAAGAGCGGCTTCAGGAACTGGCTCTCAATCACGAGGGCGATGTACGCCACGGGAAAGCTCGCGAAGAGCCCAAGCACTGCTGACCACCCAGATCGCTCCGTGCCGTTTCCGTCTGCGCGCGGTTGTGGAACGATCAGATAGGTGATGAGGCTGCCAAAGATCACCGTGCCAAAAACGAGGAGTGCCGCCGCCTCAGTGCGAAGATCTCGTCCACCGATAACGCCACTCAAATCGGCGCCGCTGCGCAGCGCGCGCTCTACCTGTAGGTCGTAGAGGAGATACGCGATCGTCAAGAGTGCCGCGATAGAAACGTTTGAGAAGACGGCGCGAAAGACCGGTTTCGGTGCATGCAGCAACTGGTAGATGCGACGGCCGATGAAGCCGCGTGGGCGGCGTGACTTAGCCATGCAGGATTTCGATGGTCGGCCGCTTCGGCAGCGTCTCGGGGGTGTGCGCGGCGAAGAGGGCGATCAGCTCTGCGATACGTGCCACCTCAACCTCGGTGTTCCAGAAGCCCCACGAAG
>SHYI01000069.1 GCA_009692905.1 Chloroflexota bacterium | reverse complement strand
TCCACCCAACCGTTGCTGGCGCGCTGACGCCAGCTGCCGTGCTGGTTGGCTCGGCGCTCATTCCGTATCTCGATCGCCGCAACCTTCACAGCACGCGACCATCAGACCGCAAGCTTGAGGTCACCCTCTTCTCCGTGCTCTGGGCACTCGGCCTTGCGGTGACCTTCATCGGCATCTTCTTCCGTGGCCCTGGCTACTCCTTCATCTTGCCGTGGTCGACCGGCTTCTTCTTCAGCTTGTGATCGGAGGAACGCGGTGAGCCATTACAGCGTTGAGCCGAGCGACACGCCGAAGGCCCTCACCGCGCAGACCATCAAGGCGCTGCGCCACGAGGAGGTCAAGGGGATCTCACGACGACGACTGCTACGAACCTCGATCGGCGCAGGCTTCGGGCTCTGGCTGGTTCAGGTGACCGCCGGAACCCTCGGCTTCCTCTGGCCAAACCTTGAAGGAGGCTTCGGCGGCAAGATTCGCGTCGGCACACTCAAGTCACTGATCGACGCCAACGCGGGACTCCCCATTGCCGAGGGCTACCCCGCCTATGTGCAAGATGCGCGCGCCTTCATCATGTTGGTTGATCCGAACCGCCAAGAGTTCGTGGCCGGCGAAGATGCAACCGGCGATGGTGCCGCACTCAATGTGCGCGCCCTCTACCAGCGCTGCCCACATCTCGGCTGCAAGCCGAACCCCTGCATCAAGACCTATTGGCTCGAGTGCGCCTGTCACGGCAGCCGCTACGACCGACTCGGCACCAAGGCGGAGGGGCTCGGCCCTGCCGCACGCGGCATGGACCGCTTCGCTGCGGTGGTCGACAACGACGGCGTTCTGACCCTCGACACCGGCAAGATCAGCCTCGGCACGGTGCCGCTCGCGATTGGCGCACCAGGGATTGAGGCGCCACGCGCCGCCACGGGGTGCATCTAGATGAGCGACGAGAAGCAGCTCCCAGTGCCGAGCGAGAAGGTGAGCACGCCAGTGCCGCGCCTGTCGAGCCCGAGCCAGATCCAAACGCGGGGCCTCACTGCAGACCGCGCCGCAAAGATCGTCAACCAGAGCGGCTCATCGCGTATGGCGGCCCTTCTCGGCATCGCCATCGTCACCCTCTTCATCATCGTCTACGCCTTCTACGACCAGGGTCTCCCAGGCGTGACCGGCTCGTCGCGACTCGACGCAGCGAAGCGCGAGCAGTACCTCGAGACGGTGAAGCGCGGCTACAACCTCTTTGAGGCGAACTGCGCCCGCTGCCACGGCGCACAGGGCCAGGGCGGCATCGGGCCAGTGCTCAACGACCAGGGGAAGTTGCTCGCCCACCTCACGCCGCAGTACCTGCTGAATGTGCTCACCGTTGGCGGGCGCTACATCTGCGGAGATGCAAATTCACTGATGGGCGTGTGGTCCGACACCAATGGTGGTCCGATGAACTACCGCGAGATTGAAGAGCTGATCGCCTGGGTGCGTGCAACCAATACGGACACCGTTGAGGTGAGGGATCCCGCAACGGGCGAAATGGTGGAGGTCACCGGCTGGCGCGACGTCGCGTACGCGCCTGCTGCAGACGCGACTCCGGTCCCTGCCTGCTGGAAAGATGCCTTCGCCGTATCCCCGACGCCAACGGGAAGCGCCACTCCGATGCCATCTGGCGGAACGGGGGAGACCTACCAGATCAGCGCCGTGAATCCGATTGCCTTCGAGCAGAGTGCCTTTGAGGTGGCGGCTGGTGCTCCGTTCACCATCGTCTTTAGCAACAACAACGCTGGGGTTCCGCACAACGTCGCGATCCACGTTGGTACTGCAACAGGAGCCGAAGTCTTCAAGGGTGAGATCTTCGCGGGCATCGGCACGCGCACCTATAACGTTCCAGCCCTCACGGCCGGCACCTATGCGTTTATCTGCACTGTGCATCCGAACATGGCTGGCAAGCTGACGGTGAAGTGATGAGCGGCAGCGGCGATCCACGCGCGATTGGCCCAGGAGCCGTTGCGCCGCGACGCGTGCTCTTTGGCCTGCTCGACGCTGATGGCTGGGGCTGGGCGGGAGTCCGATCCGTGCTCTGGACGCTCGTCATCATCTTGATGCTCGGCTACATCCCAGACCGCGCCTACTACCTCACCGTCTCGCCAACCGTTGAGCTTGGGCTCAACCTCGCCTCCCTCGTGAACATCTGCCCTGCGGAGAATGAGGGGCTCCCATGCCCAGCTCCCGCCGGCGCCCTGATCCCATGGAAGAGTGCCACCGAGGCCGATCTTCCTGGTGATGGTGTGGACGGCTCCCTGCTGCAGGGTGGTGCACACATCTATTACATCGGCGGCACGACGGGCACGGCGACGCGCGTGGCCACCACTACTGTCTCCGTTGCAACGATTGATGCGGCTGGGCTCAGTGCCTGGGCTGCCGGCACGCCACTCCCAGAGGCGCGCGCGCATGCGGGCGTTGCCTTCTTTGCTGGCAAGGCGTACGTCATCGGTGGCGCATCCGACACGACTCCCGCAACCGCATCGGTCTACGTAGGAACACCTGACGCAACCAGCGGGCTGATCACCGCATGGGAGCGACTCGACGCACTTGAGTTGCCAGCCGCGCGGTCTGGCGCATCGGTCACCGCCGTCTCCGACGGAATCGTGGTGCTTGGCGGCGAGGGCACCGATCGTTCACCGACCACCACCGTCTGGAAGGCGAAGCTCGGCGCCAGCGGCGAACTTGAGCCGTGGGCGGACCTCCTGGAACTTCCGGAGCCGCGTAGCTTCGCCGCCGCGGCGGTTGTTGGCGATTCGATCTACGTCTGGGGCGGCAATGATGCAAGCGGCCCCACTGCCGCAGCGCTTCGCGGCGACATGGCTATTGACCTGCTGATCCTTGGCGGTGGGCATAGTGCGCCCGTAGTCAATCCCGATGCCGAGGCGCAAGGTGATGCCGAGGTCGGCACGATCTACCGCTGGCGTGCCGCCGAGAGTAATGAAGGCGGCAACTTCCCAACCCCACGCGATGGTGCCGCACTGTGGAGCGCCAACGGCACCCTCTATATGGCTGGTGGCTCCATCGATGGGACCGCGACAACCTTCGTGCACTGGACCGCACCAGCCGCCGCAACGGGTATCACCACCTGGACCTCTGTTGAGTTGAGCAATCTCCCAGCCGACGGCGCGCGAGTCGGCGCGAGCGGCGTTGTGATCGGCGCACATGTGCTCCTTCTCGGCGGCGCAGATGCTGCTGGCGCATACAGCGCGGGCGCACTCTCTGCCGGAACATCGCCAAAGGCGCCAGTCTTCCGCGTCGGCCTCTTCGGCCTCACGGTGCCAGGACTCGCGCTCCAGGGCGAGGTTGGTCAGCAGATCGGCTTCCTCTCTGCTGCAGGGGCGTGGACACTCAACTTCGTGATCTTGCTCGGTGCCGCAGTCGCCTACGGTCAGCGTGAGCGCTTCCGTGCGTGGGTCGGGGCCAAACTCGGCCGCAAAGGCGCATCCGCCCGCTAGTTCGACTCGCTATCGCCGTATACTTCCGCGAAACACCTGCCCGGGTGTGAAGTGGGAGGAACGATGAATACAGCAACCGCCAAGCGCCTCTTTGGAATCAACGCGTTCGTCGCGTGGCTCGGCTACGGCATGGTGCAGGTAGTGAACATTTTCGAACTAGTGCCGCGGAGCACCCCATACGACCCAGGCAGCAACTTGTTTGGCGGGCATCCAGAAGGAATCGCTGGAGCCATCGGTCGCGTGTTCGACTCCCACGGGTACTTCACCACCTGGTCAAACATCGTGGTGGCAGTCACGCTGACGGCGCTCTACCTCAACCCGGAACGCACGGGTCGGATCTTCAACCGCCTTCGGAACACCGGACTACTGATGATCACCATGACGATGGTGCTCTACCATCTCCTCCTCGCAGGCTCAGCAAACCCGCAGAGTTGGTACGCGGTGACCAATCTGTTGCAGCACTACATCACCCCCGTGCTGACGATCTTGGTCTGGGCCATTGCAGGACCGCGCGGCCGATTCCCGCTCGGCGATACGTTCGCCGTCTTCATCATCCCAATCTCGTATCTGGCCTATACGCTGCTGCACGGCGCGATTGCCTCGGTCTATCCGTATGGGTTCTTCAACGTCATCAAGTATGGATACGCGTCGGTCCTGATGTTGATGCTCGGGGTCATCGTTGGCGGGTATGTGGTTGCGCTCCTCTATCTGGGCGCCGAGCGCCTGCTTCGGCGACGGGGGAACGCATAGGAGTTTGGTGAGCCGAGCGGGGTTCGAACCCGCGACCAAGGGTTTAAAAGACCCCTGCTCTACCGCTGAGCTACCGGCCCGCGCAGATTCTCCCACGGCGGGCCGCGTTATGAGCCCTGGGCGTGGGAGAATAGGCGCATGAGGCGCTCATGGACCATTGATGCGGCGACGAAGGAGCTGGCTGGGCTGCGCCCGATCATCACCCTCCTCCGCGACCAGCGCATCGAACTCGAGCGCATGAAGGATGACCTGCTGCGCCTCCGCCGCCTCGAGCGCATGGGCGCCCTGCCAGGTGGCGCTGACCAGAATCAGCTGCAGCCGGCCGACCTAGACCCGGCCCTTCGCGACAAACTCGCCAGTAGTTCGGTGGTTGAGATGCGCATTCGGGCGGCGGTAGATCAGATGCAGGCGAGCGTCGACCGGGTCACCGGCCGCGGCGTTGAGCTGCGCGATATTGATCGCGGCCTCGTCGACTTTCCAGCGATCGCCTTCGGCCACCAGTTCCTGCTCTGCTGGGAGGAGGGCGACGGCGACGAGGTGCTCTTCGCCCACAACATGGGCGACGGATACGGTTCGCGCCTACCAGTCGCCGAGTTCCTGCGCCGCCTCGCCGCATCTGCCGAATCCGAGCGCTAGTGAGCGGTCTCCCGCTGACACTCGCCCCCGCAGAGGCGGCGGCACTCCTCGAAGGACCCGATGCCCCGTTGATGATCGATGTTCGTGAAGAGTCGGAGTGGAACGAGGTGCGCATCCCTGGTGCGCTGCTGATTCCGCTCTCGCAGTTTGTGGCACGCCAAGACGAGATCCCCGCAGGTCGGGCGCTGATCATGCAGTGCCGCTCAGGTGGTCGTTCAGGTCAGGCGGCGCTGGCACTGCGCACCGCTGGCCGCACGAACGTCGCGAACCTCGCGGGCGGCATTTCCGACTGGGAGGCCGCAGGGCTCCCCGTTACGTACGGGGAATAAGCTGCGCATTTGACGGTTTGCCCCGCGCTGCCGATACTTCGCGAGCGGGGTGGAGCAGTGGCAGCTCGTCGGGCTCATAACCCGAAGGTCGGTGGTTCGAATCCATCCCCCGCAACCAACAGGACTTCAACCCCGTA
>SHYI01000068.1 GCA_009692905.1 Chloroflexota bacterium | reverse complement strand
GAGCTGGCACTCCTTGACGCCTCTGGGCAGGGCCCAGAGCTCGACGTCTGCCTTGAGTGCGGGCGGGCGCCCGTTGCGGGCGAGGCCCTCCGCTGGGATGAGGAGGGTGCGGGCATTCGCTGTGCATCGCATGCACTTGGGGGAGCGTTCTCCAGTGATGCGTTACGACTGATGCGAGCACTGCGCCGCTTTGCGCCAGAGGAGCTGGTTTCGCTCACGCTGCCTCCCGCTCCCCAACGAGAGGTGAGCTGGGCGCTGCGCGTTGCTGTGCATCTCCTCTTCGGCACTGAGCCGAAGAGTCGCAGCTTCATGGACGAGGTGTTGGCACCGTAAGCGGCGGAGGGTTGCGGCTCCGAACTAGGCGGCGACGAAGCCGGTTGTGGTCGCGACGAACCAGATTGCAGCAAGCAGTACGAGCATCGCGCCGTACGTCAGCAAGATGCGGCGAAGGTCTCGTTGCACGACGGGCATCTCTGCGGCGATCTCGGCGGTGAGTCGCTGTGTCGATGCGACCCGGCTACCAATTGGTGCAGAGGTGCCCGTAATGATGGTGCTCTTCGGGGCGACGAGCGTCGCCTCATAGGCGGCCGCAGCGGCCTCCTCGGCGGGGGTGAGACCACGCTTGGGCGCGTCGGCATGCGACTTCAGCTTCGGGCGCTGGTCGGGGCGGAAGCGCTTCTCTCGTTTAGCCATGACTCCTCCTTACAGGATTGTTGCCAGAGGATACCTGACCCAGGTTGAGGGGGCGGCGAGGGCTGATAGGATGCAGCCGTGGATAGCCAAGTGCTCCTTGCAATCGGCGTCGCCGGGGTGCTCGTTGCCCTGCTCGCGCTCCTCGTCGCCCTGATCTCAATCCGTAACCTACGCCGTCTCCGCGCCGACTACGCGGCGCTGGTCTCTGGGAATGAGGCACTCACCGCCGAGCAGCGATTCGCCCAGGTGCTTGAGCGGGTTGCCGAGCAGGGGGTCTCGTCGCAGGTGGCGGGGACGCGACTCACCGCCCTTGAGGCGGCCGCTCCTGGCGCAATGAGTCGTATGGGCCTCATCCAGTTCCAGGCCTTCGAAGATGTCGGCGGCGGCCAAAGCTCTGCGCTGGCGCTGCTTGATGCGGTGGGGAGTGGCGTCGTGATCACCGCGCTGCATGCTCGAGTCGGCACACGCATCTATGTGAAGCGCGTCATTGAGGGTCGGGGCGAGGGGACCCTTGGCGCTGAAGAGTCAGCGGCAATCGCTGCCGCCTTGGCACAGCCCGCCTACAGCGCTCCACAACGGTGACGTCGCGCGCCTCGGGTGCGGGCGAGCGCGAAGGGGGATCACAACTTCCAGTCTGGTCAGGGATTACGCCGAAACGCCCTACGGCACCAACGCCAACGATCGCCCACCTTGTTGATGATTTAAACGACGAGCAGTACGCCGCCGTGACGCACGGCGAGGGTCCGCTCCTCGTCGTCGCTGGTGCGGGCACAGGGAAGACCCAGGTCATCACGCGTCGCGTGGCCTGGCTCATCGCCGAGAAGCGCGCCGAGCCAGAAGAGATCTTGGCACTCACCTTTACGGAGCGTGCGGCGGAGGAGATGCAGGGGCGCGTCGACCGCCTCGTTCCCTACGGCTACGCCACAACCCCAATCAAAACCTTCCACGCCTGGGGCGATGAACTACTCCGCGCCAATGCACATCGGCTCGGCCTCTCCGGCGAGTTGCGTGTTCTTGGGCGCGCCGAGGTGGTGCTCCTGCTTCGTGAGCACCTCTTTGAACTCGGCCTCAAGCGATTCTTGCCGCTCGGAGATCCGACGCGATTCCTCAGCGACATCGCCGGCTACTTCTCGCGTGCCAAAGATGAGGCCCTCGGTCCCGATGAGATTCAGAAGTTTGCTGCAGATCTTCAGGAGCGGGCTGGCGAAGCACGAAGCGCCGCCACCTCAACCGCCGACCTTGAACTCCAGCGGAAGCTTGCCTCGTATGCCGATGCGGTGGACCTCCTCGCCACCGAGCATGGGGAGCTGAGCGCGGCGCTGCGCACCTATCGCACGATCCTGAACGAGCGTGGCCTCCTTGATTTCGGGGACCAGGTGTTGCGCGCCTATGAGCTGCTGCGCGACGACCCCCTTGTTGCCGCACGAGCCCGGGAGCAGCACCGCTGGATCCTGGTCGACGAATACCAAGATACGAACCGCCTGCAGGGGGCGCTCGTGGATCTTCTCTCGGATGGGCGGCGCAATCTCACCGTTGTCGGTGATGACGACCAGTCGATCTATCGCTTCCGTGGGGCAGCGATCAGCAACATCCTGAACTTTACCGAGCGGTACCCCGACGCCAGCAAGGTGGTCTTGACGAAGAACTACCGCAGCACAGGCTCCGTGCTCACCGCCGCTCGACGGCTCATTCGCTTTAATGATCCGCATCGGCTCGAGGTTCGCCTCGGCATCTCAAAGGAGCTCACCCCAGAGGGGATGCCCGGCGATGCACCCCCAGTGACATTCCGTAGATTCCGCACGACGGCGAACGAGGCCGATTGGATTGCCGCGGAGATCCGCGACTCCATCGCGGGTGGGCGACGGGCGCGAGATCACGCGGTGCTCGTGCGCGCGAACGTCGACAGCGTGGAGGTTGGACGCAGCCTCAACATGCTCGGGATTCCCTGGCGCTCGAGCGGCGCTGCCGGCCTCTACGATCGCCCCGAGGTGCGCCTCCTCTTGGCGGGGCTGCGCCATGCGGCCGACCCAGACGCTGCAGCACCACTCTTCCTCATCGCTGCTGAGTCGCGCTTCAAGGTGCCGCCCACGATTCTGGCCGCCGCCGTTGGCAAGTCGCGCCGCGACCACGCCTCGCTGCGGGAGAGCCTCACAACGGTTGGGGCGGGGCATGAGGCCACGGAGCGACTCCTGGAACGCCTCGCTGGCGTGGTGCAAGAGAGCGTGGAGCGCACAAGCGGCGAGGTGCTCTACCGCTGGCTGCGTGAATCAGGGCTGCTTGCTGAACTCACGCGTGAAGCAACGCCAGAATCTGACGAGCGCATTCGCAACATTGGACGCCTCTTCGATGTGGTGCGCTCCCGCAGCCGACTCCTGGAGCTCGACCGCGCTCCATTCCTGGTGCGCTACCTCGAGGAGCTCGGTGAGGCGGGGGACGATCCGTCGGCCGCCGATGTCGATCCCGACCTTGATGCCGTTGCCCTCCTCACCATCCACCAGGCGAAGGGGCTGGAGTTCCCCGTCGTCTTTGCTGCGAATCTTGTGGAGGGGCGCTTCCCGGCCAAAGGTCGACCGCCGCGCCTCGCGCTCGCGGCAGAGCTTGGCGGCTCCAACGATGTGGTGCCCCGTGATCCTCGTGCCCCAGATGGGCCAACAGAGGCGGATGAAGAGGCGTTGCGCGAGGAGCGACGCCTCGCCTATGTCGCACTCACCAGGGCATGCGAACGCTTAGCGCTCACTGCTGCAGAGCGGAGCAGTGGCGGTGTGCGACCGCGCAAGGTCAGCCGATTTGTTGCCGAGGCGCTTGACCTCAGCCGCGAGCAGCTTGAAGAGTTCCCACTCACAGGTGAGCCAGCCTCCAAGATTGATGGGCTCGCGATTGTCGCTCCGCCACTTCCGGTTCTCCCCGTGCGTGAGCCTGGAGCGGGGGAGAGCGCGCCACTCACGTTGAGCTTCACGGCGATTGAGGCCTTCATTGCATGCCCGCTGCGCTATCACTACCAGCAGCGCCTCCGCATTCCACTGCCGCCGCATCACTCGGCAACGTACGGTGCGGCCATGCACGCCGCCGTCGCTGAATTCCATCGTGGGCAGATGCTGGGCTCACCGCCGCAACTCGACGAGCTTTATGCCGCCCTTGAGCGCAGTTGGCAGAGTGCCGGCTTCCTTTCGCGCAGCCACGAAGAGGCTCGCCATACGGCGGCGCAGGAGGCGATCGCACGATTCCGCAGTGAGGAGATCGCAACAGGCCACGCGCCGGCCTACGTTGAGAAAGACTTCTCGTTTGAACTTGGTGGGCATAAGATTCGCGGCCGTTGGGATCGCGTGGATGTGCAGGCGCTCCCACCCGAGGGTCGCAGCGCGCCGATTCCGACCATTGATGTGCCGGGTGACGTTGTGCGCCCAACCCTGCCGCTCGGTGACGATGAGTGGGTGGTGGTCAGCGACTACAAGACGGGCGGACGCGATGATGACGATGCGAGCCGTAAGCGGGCGAAAGAGTCACTGCAGCTGCAGCTCTACGCGCTGGCCTGGCGCGCTGTAACGGGACGCCTCCCTGACGAGGTGAGCCTGCGCTTCCTCGACACCGGTCGGGTTGCCACCGTGCCGGTAGAGCCGAAGCGCATCGTGAAGGCGCGCGAACTGATCGTGGTTGCAGCGGAGGGGATTCTCGCTGGCGTCATGGATCCAAAGCCAGAGTTGATGACCTGCACCTACTGCTCGTACCGTGAGCTCTGCCCAGCGTCGAAAGCTCCAGCTGGGCGGCCGGCATGACGCTTCGTGATGGAGAGCGCCGCAGCGCTGCTGAGCAGCTTGAGCTGCCGCTCGATCAACAGCCGACCACACCGTTCGCAGGGAAGGTGTTGCGCACCGCCGCCGCGGCTCCCACACCACCACGCATCCCCGCCGGAGATCAGCGGCTCATCCGCCTCCTCGGCCTAGGTGCGCTGATTGCGGCGCTGGTCACTATTGGCGGAGCGCTCACGGTTGATCCCGTTGACGAGCAGACCCGCGCCCTCGCCGTTGCGGGTGCGCTGGCTCTCACCGTGACGCTCGGGCTCACGGCGCTCCTTCTGCTGCGCTCCTTTCAGGGGCATCCGGGTGCCTGGCGGGTACGCCGACGGCGGTGCGTGCGGCGTGGGTTGTTCGCGGGGGCCCTGATCGGTGGCTACCTCGCCCTGCGCATTATTGGCCTCGGTGGGCCGACAGGTTTGCTGATCGCGACCGTCCTTGTGGTCGTGGCTGAGGCGGCAATCTCACGGAGTGAGATCGACTCGGTCTAGGCCTCAAATCGCCCCTGGAGGGGTGTAGGATTGCCACGCGCCCTGCTGGACGTCGGCTCGCACCGGCGGCGCATCTGAGATAGATGGTGACTAATATGAGCCCGAATACCCCACCCTTCGCCGCCTCCCTCGCCGCGCTCGGCTGGAACGGCACCCCCGAGCAGCGCGACCCACTCGATCGCCCCTCCTATGTTGGGCCAGTCAGCTTCGCTCAACTCCCGTGGGTTGAGGATGTGGCTGAGATCCGTCGTCGCAAGGCCGACATCGCCATCATCGGCGCACCGTTTGATGATGCGGTCACACATCGTCCCGGCACACGCTTTGGCCCTCGCGCCATCCGTGAGGCGCA
>SHYI01000067.1 GCA_009692905.1 Chloroflexota bacterium | reverse complement strand
GAGCAGATTGCGCTGGCAGCACTCGGCCTGCGCGCCGATCAAGCGAGCACACAGATTGTGCAGCGCGACCGACACGCCGCCTTCGTTAGCGCGATAGCGATTGCCGGTGGCACTCTGGAGCGCATCGCCACCGAGATCAGGCACCTGCAGCGCTCTGAATTAGATGAGATGCGCGAGCCGTTCCGCGCCGGCCAGGCTGGCAGCTCGGCAATGCCACAGAAGCGCAATCCGATCAAGAGTGAACGAATCGCCGGTCTCGCCCGCCTCCTACGTGGTTACGCCGCTGCAGCGATGGAGAACCAGCCGCTCTGGCACGAGCGTGACATCAGCCACAGCTCCGCCGAGCGCATCCTGCTCCCCGACGCTACATCGCTCCTCGCCTTCATGACGGACTCACTCAACGGCGTGATTGATGGTGCTGAGATTCGCCGCGAGCGCATGCTGGCGAACCTTGCAGGTGGGCTCGGGCTGCACGCTGCATCGCGGCTACTCACCGCGCTGGTCGATACAGGGATGCAGCGCGATGCCGCCTATTCAATTGTGCAAGCTGCGGCGACGAGCGCGCGCGATGGCAACCGACAGCTACATGAGGTGTGTTTGGCAGATGCCAGCATTACCGCTGCGCTCAGCAGCGGCGCGCTGCTCAAGCTCTTTGATCACCGCGCGGCAACGGTGCATGCAGCACTACTCGTTGATCGATTGGCTCAATTAGAAACTCGGGGATAAATCGAACGGCCGAGACCCCGAAGGGTCCCGGCCGTCCGGGTTGCTCTAAGAGCTACTGGACTCAGCGCGCTGGGCGTCGGGTCGAGAAGCAGTTGTCGCAGTAAACCGGCTTGCCGCTGGTTGGCAGGAAGGGGACCATGGTCTCCTTGCCGCAATCCGAGCAGGTTGCTGGGTGCAACTCGCGTGGTCCGCGAGGTGCGCGTGGGGCGCCGTAGCCGCCGGCGCTGTAAGAGCTGCCACCGGTGTAGCCGCCGAAGCCGCCACCCGCTGAACCACCCTCGCGCTGCGCCTTACGGGCATTGCGGCATGGTGTGCAGCGCTTTGGCTCTGTGAAGCCGCGCTCAGCGTAGAACTCCTGGTCCCGCGCTGTGAATACGAATTCCTGGCTGCAATCCTGGCAGACCAAGTTCTTGTCTGTGTACATTCCGTTCACTCCTAGTGCTGGCTCGCCTCGTGGTCCGATGCTGGTCTCGCGAGCCCTGGATGGGAACGGTTGACTGATCTCGGTCGCGTGCGTGCGTGCTTATGTCCACCGAAGCCCGGGGGACCTCCGTAGCATACGGCATCCCGCTCATCTCTCATAGGGGCTGCCCTACAATCAGCCCCAATGGGGTGCCGCTGGCCCCCCGAAGACTCGTGGAGGTCCCTACGAATGCCCAGTCGAACCCTCGTCGCCGCCCTCGCCGCTGAGGTGATCGGCACCTTCCTCTTCTTCGTGGTCGGAGCGGGCGCGGTGATCATGGACGCCCAGACCGGCGGGGCGGTCGGCCTTATCGGGATCGCCCTCGCCCACGGCCTCGTTCTTGCCGCCCTTGGCACCGCCTTCGCCCCGATCAGTGGCGGGCAGTTCAACCCGGTGGTGACCGTGGCCCTCTGGCTGGTCGGCAAGGTCCGAACCATTGAGGGGATCCGCTACATCGCGGCCCAGCTGGTCGGCGCCGTTGCCGCTGGGTTCGCCCTCAAGCTCGCCTTCGGCGGCTTCGAGCCAGGCGACACCGCCTGGTCAGTTGCAGGCGGCGGATCACCCGCTGTTGCTGCTGGCCTGACCCAGGTCACGGCGATCGCCATCGAGGCGGTCCTTACTGCTGTGTTGGTCTACGCCGTACTCCTGACCGCCGTTGATAAGCGCGCCCCACAGCTCGGTGCACTCCTCATTGGCGGCGTGATCATCGCCGACATCATGGTGGGCGGACCGCTCACCGGCGCGGCAATGAACCCGGCGCGCTGGTTTGGCCCAGCGTTGGCATTTGGCGACCTGTCGGGGGCCGTCGTCTACATCGTTGGGCCGCTCATCGGTGCGGTCGTGGCCGCACTCTCCGTTCGCTACCTCTTCGCCGAGCGCTAAATGCCAGGCGACGATTGGGCGGCACGGCGCCCTTCGTGGCTGAAGGGGGCACAGCGCTGGTTCGGTCGGCTGATTGGACTTGTGGCGCCGATCCACGCGCGCCTCGCGCTCGCCACGAACGGCTGGGTTTCGCCCAACCTTGGTGGACGACCGGGAATCATTCTGGAGACGATTGGGCGACGCAGCGGTACGCCACGTCGCGTCGTGCTCACCTATCTCCCCGACGGTAAGCGCATTGTGGTGACCGCCAGCAACTACGGCCGCGAAGGGCATCCCGCCTGGTATCACAACATTGAGGCCGAGCCGAGCGTCACGATCATCTACAAGCGTTTCCGACGTCCATATCGTGCGCGCATTGCCGCCGGTGAAGAGCGGCTGGCATACCTACGTGCAACTGATGATGCGACGTACGGCGTGTACGCGGCGTATGCACGGAAGACTTCGCGAGAGATCCCAGTTGTCATTCTTGAGCCAACGCCTCAATGAGCGGAGCTGTTGCCGTACTGAGCACCGCGCGACGGCGCCTCGTTGTTGACTCCCTTGGTATCTGGGCCATTGCCATCATCGTTGGTGGCATCTTCGGCTTTACCGCGCGCCAGGGTGGGCTCTCACTCGTTGAGGCGATCGCCTTCAGCTCGATTCTCTTTGCTGGCGCATCACAATTTGCCGCTGTTGGTCTGCTCGTCGTCAACACACCGTGGCCGTCAATCGTGCTGCTGGTCTGGCTGCTCAATGCACGACACCTCCTCTACTCTGCGTCGGTTGCGCCGTACACCGCAAAGCTCTCGCTGAAACTACGGGCGGGACTTGCGTATCTGCTCACCGACGAAGCGTTCGCCCTCACCACGGCACACATTGCACGCCTTGGCAGAATCGACATAAAAGGTGCCTGGTATGCGGGGTTCTCGATCTTCATTCCTTGGAACCTCGCAACAATCGCCGGGTGGCTCGCGGGCGCCGCACTTCCGAATCCAGCGACCATCGGTCTCGATGTGGTCTTCCCGGCGGCAATGGCTGGTCTTGCGATCGGGTTGGTCAAGGATCGCGCGGCGCTCGTTGCGCTTCTGGTTGGCTGTAGCAGCGCAGTTGCCGCAGCGCTCCTGATTGATCCGAGTGCCGCAATCATGATCGGCGGCCTCGTTGGACCACTCGCCGGGCTCGCGCTCTTTCGGAGGCGCGCGTGAACAACGATCTCTTGAGCGCCGATCTGGTTCCGCTCGCGATCCTTGGCGGGCTCGGCACGTATGCGGCGCGCGCACTACCGATGCTGGTCCCTGGCATTGATCGCCTGCCACCCGCCGTCCTTGAGTACCTTCGGCTGATCGGCCCAGCGGTGCTGGGCGCGATCGCTGCGGCATCGGTGTTTGTGCAGGGCGGTGTCTTCACCGTTGGCCCTGAGGCGGTTGCCGTGTTCGCTGGCGCCGCTGCGGGCCGCTGGCGGGGCAACCTACTTGTAGGCATGGTGCTCTCCGTGTTGGTGGTGCTCGCACTGC
Organism: Chloroflexota bacterium; assembly: GCA_009692905.1. Classification (GTDB taxonomy): domain Bacteria; phylum Chloroflexota; class Limnocylindria; order Limnocylindrales; family Limnocylindraceae; genus Limnocylindrus. Next base: position 2,004 of record SHYI01000067.1, on the reverse strand, counting down.
GCGCTATCCTTGGCGCATGATTGACCTGAACGGGATCCAGCTTCGGAATCGTCTGGTCACCAGTTCAAGCCTCCTTGGCTACGGCGCACCGAAGGGCCGCTTCGCGATCACCGGCCTCTCGCCGCTCGTAAACTTCGTCGACCTGCGCCGCTTCGGCGCGGTCACCGTGCGCACCGTTACCGAGCAGCCGCGCGAGGGGCACTTCACCCTGCGTGAGTCGTGGGGGCCAACCGACCTCCTCGAGTTCTTCCGCCTCTATCGCGGCGCACTCCAAGAGGCAGATGGTGGTTGGCTCAACGCGTTCGGCTGGTCGAACATTGGGGTTGAGCGCTACTTCGATGAGTACTTCCCGCGCACGAGCGAGCAGAACCGCATCCTCTCGCTCGGTGGCTTTAGTGCCGATGAGTTCTCATCGCTCGTGGAGACGGTGAACCGCCGCGCCAAGCCGGGTGAGCTCGCCGCCGTGGAGTTCAATGTCTCGTGCCACAACGTCAACTTCGACTTCAGCGCAATCATTGAAGAGGTGCTGCGACGTGCGGTGCCCGCTTCGCGCTTCCCGGTGATCCTGAAGCTCTCCCCCGACTTCGACTACCTGGAGCATGCGCGTCTTGCCGAGGCGACGGGGGTCGCTGCCATCTCTGCCATCAACACCGTGAAGGGCCTCCGCCTTGACCCTGCAACGGGCGCACCGCTGCTGAAGAACCGCTACGGCGGCCTCTCAGGTCGCGCGATCAAGCCGATCGGGCTGCGCGTGGTGAGCGAACTTCGTGAGGCGGGGATCAAGCTCCCGATCATTGCGGGCGGTGGCGTGCGCACCTTCAACGACGTGCGCGAATACGGCTGGGCGGGGGCCGACGCCTGCTCACTCGGTTCCGAGGCGTGGCTCAAGCGCATCTGGTCACTCCCGTTTGCGCCGCTACATGCGCTGCACATTCGCCGACTGATCAGCCAAGTAGAGGGGTGGAGTCCACGGTGAGAATCACTGAGGCCGACCTCACGCCGATTGAGGCGAAGCTGGTTGCGGCGGCGCGCGCCATTCGTCCGCGCGCATACGCGCCGTATTCCGGTTACACGGTTGGCGCTGCGGCAGCTGACGAGAACGGCGGGATACACGTTGGCGCGAACATGGAGGGTGTTGACTACACCCTGACCGTGCACGCAGAACAGCACACGATGAATGCGATGCGCCTGGCGACTGACGCGCGTGCCGTCGCGCTGGCATTTGCCGTGCAGTCGCCCGCTGAGGCGCCAGCTCCGTGTGGCATCTGCCGTCAGCGCATTCGCGAATTCGCAGCGTCGCTGTCAATCCCCATCGTTGCGGTGAACCTCGACGAGCGACTCGAGATCCTACGAATCAACCGCTACCCGTTTGATCTGCTGCTTCCAAACTCATTCGGCCCGGAGAATATCGGTAAATAAAAACGCCCCGCCGCGGCATCAGCCGCAACGAGGCGCCCTTATCTGATCGCCAGCGTTAGCTGCGAAGATCCTTATACGCCGCCCAGAGAACTGGGAGGCTTACCAGGAAACCAAGCACGAAGACGATCGGGTCGTTCACTTGCTCTTCTTTGCGAGCAGGCTGCCGAGCGAAAGGATCGCTGGGACCCACAGGCCGATGTAGATGGCGGTCTCCGTGCTCTGGGCAAAGCCAGCGCCGAAGTAGTGCGCAAGCGAAAGCGCAAGGCTGGCAACCGCAGCCACGATGTACAGGTTCTTCGAATCCATGTTTCCTCCCTAACGTTTGGGCTGAACTTCAACCCTGGCGAAAACGGTAGCCGATCCGCCGAAATAACTCAATCTTTCAGGGCTGGGGCTGAAGCCTCATCGCCCGCAGTGAGTTCTACCCGTTCGATCTTCTCGCCTCGGTCAAGCACCTTCTTTGAGGAGATCTTGATCTGCTCGATGTCCTTATTCGCCTGCCCGAAGTGCGTTTCAAGGCTCTCTACGCGCTCGCCGAGCCGGCCCACATCGTCGAGGATGAGGCGCACCTCACGCTGAATGAGC
>SHYI01000066.1 GCA_009692905.1 Chloroflexota bacterium | reverse complement strand
ACGGAGAAGGAGACGCCATCTACGGCGTTGCGGTCGGCGCCCTTGTAGCGCTTGACGAGGTCCGAGACGACGATTGCAGGGGTAGTCGGCATGTTCGCAATCCTACCCCTCTCAGGGTAGGCTCGTCATATGGTTCATATCGCTGGTCTCATCCGTCTTGCGCACCCGCTGCCGACGCTCCTGAACGCGCTCATCGCGGCGGCGCTTACTACGACCGCGGGGGGCTCAACGAGTCAGGCGGCCCTTGCGGCCCTCACGATGCTTGGGATCCATACCTCCATTGGTGCGATGAACGATCTCCTTGATCAAGCGGGCGACAAGGGGCGGGCAGAGAAGCCGTTGGTTGGTGGAGACGTATCGCCACGTGAGGCTCGGGTGATGGTGGTCGTCGCCGCAACTGCAGGATTCGCCGCGGCATCAGCGCTCAGCCCAACGAGTGCAGCACTTGCCGCCGCTGGCGCCACCCTTGGCTATCTCTACAACGCTGGAATCAAGCGCACGCCGATCTCGTTTCTTCCGTTCGCCCTGGGAGTCGCAATCATTCCAGCATTCGCGTGGAGCGCAGCGGGAGCTCCACTCCCTGCGGCAATCGCTGCACTCAGCTTGATTGCGCTGCCGGGCGGGAGTGCACTCGCGCTACAAAATGCCCTGGCTGATCGAGAACTTGACGAAGAGGTTGGGGCGAACGGTGCCGTGGTGCGGCTCGGCCGCCAACGAACGATCGTACTCATCGCGCTCCTGCAAGTGCTCACCTATCTCCTCCTGCTGGTGAGCGCGCCAGCAACATCCTCGCCAGTGCTCCTCGCCGCTGGCGGCCTGCTCCTTGCCGCTGGCGTGACCCTGAGTACTCGTGTGCGTCGCGACCTGCGCCAGCGTGGCTGGGAGGTGAGCGCCCTTGCCCTTGCCTGTTGCGCAATTGCGATTGCGCTCTCGTACGATTAGTTGATGAATCTTGTTCGCGCGTCCCAGCGGTCTGCCAAGTCTGGCTGCGGCACCCTCATCGTCGGGCTCATCATCCTTGGTGCAATCGGCTCGCTCTTCGATGGTGGATCTGAGACCAGCACGCCGCGACCAAGCGTGGTGCCCTCTGCCACGAGTGACCCCGAGCCTTCTCCCTCCCAGGAGCCATCACCCTCGGTGGTGCCATCGCTGCCGATTGCCCTCGAAGTTGACCCGCCGGCCGCTGTCGCTCGTGGTGCGGAGATCACCCTCACAGTGCGGGCGAGTGCGGGCTCCGAGTGCGAGATCGGGGTACCAGAGCTGGCACGTGAGGGCGAGACCCCAGCCGCGCTGTTCGTCCCCGAAGGCGGGGTGGCGACCTTTACCTGGCAAGCAGGCTCAACTAAGGGTGCCTGGTTTGTGACGGTGGTCTGCACCGCAGCGTTTGAGCGAGAGGCGCTCGAAGTGAGCATTACGGTTAAGTAGTAGCGAACAGCTGCCCGCAGGCTTCATACTGCGGTGGTTCAGTCTCCCTCGGGGGGGTAGCTCAGTTGGTTAGAGCTCCGAGCTTATATCTCGGCGGTCCCTGGTTCGATTCCAGGCCCCCCTACCATCAGCGTCGTTCATACTCTCGGTATGGCACGTCCAATTGCACTGATTACGGGAGCCTCGTCGGGCATTGGCGAGCGCATCGCCCTGCGCTTGGCATCGAGTGGCCACGACCTGGTGCTGGTGGCACGCCGCGGCGATGAGCTTGCGCGCGTCGCTGCACTCGCCTCCGCCGCTGGCGCCGCCAGCGAAACGATCGTCGCCGACCTCTCGCAGAGTGCCGATGTGGCGAAGATCGAGGCCCGCATCTTGGACTCCGAGCGACCGATCGAGATTCTGGTGAACAACGCCGGCTACGGACGGTTCCGCAAGATCACGGAGCTGGATGGCGCCGGCGAAGCGAATGAGATCGCCGTGAACGTCACCGCACTGACACTCCTCTCACGCGCGGCACTTGTTGCAATGGCGCCAAGAAAGCGCGGTGCAATTTTGAATGTCTCTTCGGTCGTATCCTTTATTCCGTTCCCCGGCTTCACCACCTACGCTGCGACCAAGGCGTACGTTCGGCACTTCACCCTTGCGTTGCATGAAGAGGCGAAACCGTTCGGCGTCCGCGTCACCTGCGTCGCTCCAGGGGTTACACCAACAGGATGGCAAGATCGCGCGGGGCTGAGCCAGAGCTCAGGCCTACCGAGCTTCTTGCTGACCTCTGCCGACACTGTTGCCCGTGTTGCCCTTGAGGCGCTCCGTGATGGACGTGCGCTTGTGGTGCCGGGCTGGATGAATGCACTCTCAGCGCGCTTCTTGAGCCTGATGCCGAGCTTCCTCCTGCGCCGCATGGGCGCGATCAGTTCCCGCTTCCCTCGTTAAGCGCGAAGGCTCCAGCGCGCACCAGTCGGCTCGTCCACAAGCTCCACACCAAGTGCTTCGATCGCTGCGCGGAGTGCGTCTGCATCACTAAATCGGCGCTCAGCACGCGCGGCGGCCCGCAGCTCAATCAACTTCTCAACGGCGCTACTCACATCCACCCCAGGACCTATTGCCGGCACGGGAAGTGGTGCTTCGGCAATTGCGATAGTGGCGCGCGGCGCACCGGCTGCGGCACCGAATCGTGCGCCAAAGGCGGCCAGCGACTCTGTTGCGCCGCTGTGCATTGCTGTCTCGCCAATCCCTGGAATGCGAATGGTCACCGCCCCCTTGCCGCCAACGGTGACACTGTTTGCGCCAAGGTCGATGGTGAGAGCGGAGTGTTCGTCGATGCCAAGGATGGCGGCGCCATCAGGAAGAGCGCGCTCTAACTGCTGCAGGCGGCCTTCGCCGATGAAGCAGCGCGAGGTGTCGTGCGTCGCGCCCTCGTTGTTGTTCCAGTGAGGGACGATCGCAACAGCGAGACCGGTGAGCGCGCCGATGATGTCGAGGCCATCAAGCCAGACCGGGTTCGTTCCCGCCTTGTAGATCTCATAGACCGGGATCGTGAATCGCCCTGATGCCGCCGCCGCAGCCGACGATGCGATCAGCGTGGTGCCGTTCTGAATGCGAGCGACGAGCTGCTCGACGATCGGTGTGCCGCCCCAGCGACGCAGGGCGCGCGAAGGGGAGCCTGGTCCCAGGAAGATCAGGTCAGCCGCGTTCAGACCGGCGATCGTTGGGGCGAGGGCCGACGGGGCAAGATCGGCGCCGGCCCGATCAGTCTCTGGGAGGCCAATCACCGTCGTCGGGATGCCGACCTTCGAGCGGAAGAAGACGGCGATCTTCTCGCCCATCTCGGCACGGTTCGTTTGAAAGTCGTAACTCCCGTCGAGGGCAACGAGTGACGACGGGGTGCTGCGCTTCGGCAGGGAGGCGACCAGGCTGCGGTGTAGCGGCGCCATCGATGGGCCGATCTCACCGGAGCCGATCAGGACGATTCTCCCTGGAGCCGTTTCTGCCGTCATACCTTCAGTATGGCGCAGCCCCAGTACGATCAAGCCATGGCAACGCTCTACCTCTCTGGCGGCGGACTCGGACGCTCAGCCCAGGCATGGCCCGAGGCGCTGCACTGGCTCGCCGCGCAACCTGGCCCCCTGCTGCTCGCCTCCATTGCCTCAGACGACGATCGGCAGGCGCGCTCCCTCCAGCAGCTCCTCGCCGCGGTGAGCCGCGAGGCAACCCTCATCAGTCATTTACCGGAGGAGTCAACTGAGCCAACAACGCTCTTCTTATGCGGTGGCGATGCTACGAGACTCCTTGATCAACCAGAGCGGGTACGTGAACTCACGAACGCCCTCACGCTGCTAAACCTCACGATCATTGCCGACTCTGCGTCGGCGATGGCGCTCGGTCGGCGCGCCGCCTCGTGCACCTGCGGCGGCCACGCTATTCGCGTGATTGATGGCATCGGCGCGCTCGGCGCGTGGAGCATTCTGGCGCACGCGACTGGCGGCAACGATGAGCGACTCGCCGACCTTGCCGATGCGGCGTTGCCAAACGGTGGCCCGCGACTTGCGCTGCCAACCGGCGCTGCAGTCGAAGTGCTCGGCCTTGGATCGCGCGCATCGGGAGAGCCTGGTGGTCTTGACTTTAGAAGTGCACCCTGGTCACAAGCGAGTGCGCACCGCAGCGACGCGCGCTAGGAAATACAACGCGCTACAGCGCGCGCTTTTCAACGTAGCGACAACGCGCACGAATCGGGCAGCGTTCGCAATCTGGACGAAGCGCATCGCAGTGTCCGCGGCCGTGACGAATCAGGGCAACGTGCGCCTCGTACATGCGCGATGGTTCCACGAGATCGAGCCAGGCGTCATGGGCGAACTGCAGACTCGCCTTTGGTGGCAGCAGGCCGATCCGCTTTGAGACGCGCTCCACATGTGTGTCGACCGGCATCAGTGGCACGCCAAAACAGAAGAGCATCACGATGGAAGCAGTCTTCGGTCCGATCCCCGGAATGGCGGTGAGCCAGTCGCGCGCTGCCAGCGGCTCCATTGCCGTGAGAAACGTCAGGTCATACGCTCCGCTCTGCTCGCGTGTGGCGCGGAGCGCCGCCTTGATGCGCGGCGCCTTCTGCGCAGCAAGCCCACCACTCTTGATCACGGCGGCAAGCGAGGGCACCGGCGCCGCCTCAACCGCAGCCCAATCTGGATAGCGGGCGCGGAGCGCCGTAAAAGCACGTTCCGCATTGGTGTCGCTGGTGTTCTGGCTCAGGATCGTGGTGACGAGCTCGCTGATCGGATCCATGCGCGGCTTCCAGGCTGGGGTGCCGTAGAGGGCGGCCAGGCCCGATAAGGCGTCTTCAACCAGCCCTGGACGACGGCGCTTGAGTTGCTTCACCCAGGCTTGCGCCGGGCTGCTTCGTGCGGAAACTGGCCGTTTTCGTGCGGGTGGCATGCCCGTATCGTAGCCCCCAGCCGTGGCAGATCACGGTGCGCCAAGTGCGCCCAGGCGGGCATTACGCCCCGTTAACCCTCATCCTGTCCACTGACCGAACCGACAGCGTGCCCGCGCTGCGCGTTCGGCATAGGGAGGACAAACATGGCTACACGTAGCGCCGCCGGCGGCGTCAAGATCACCGTTCCGGCGACCTGGATCGCCTCGTGGACCCTCTACGACCTGGCAAACACCATCTGGTCGTACGGCATTTTCTCGTATGCGATCGGTCTCTACTTGACCAGCGAGCAGGGTCTCGGCGCGTCGCAGGGAAACCTCTGGCTGCAGATCTCGATCGCCCTCTCCGTCGGCATCAATGCGTTGATCTCGCCGGCAATCGGTGCGATCTCTGATCGAGCGGGGCGACGGCTCCCGTATCTCCTCTTCTTTACCCTTCTCGCGATTATTCCGGCGATCTTCATCCCGTCGGTGCCAGTCGGCATGGGCGTGGTGCTCTTTTGCATCGCGAACTTTGGCTACCAGTCAGCCCTGGTCTACTACGACGCCACGATCAAGATTGTTAGTACGCCAGCGAACCGTGGCTGGGTTTCGGGGCTCGGCAACGGCCTCGGGTACCTCGGCACGATTCTTATCGGCGTGATCATTCTCTTTGGCGATATCTCCGTCGCGCAGGTCTTTGTGATTGCCCCGATCCTGTTCGGTGTGCTCTCAATTCCGATCTTTATCTTCATCAAGGAGGTTCCAGAACCGTCGGGCAAAGCTGCTGGCGGCAACTCGCTGAC
>SHYI01000002.1 GCA_009692905.1 Chloroflexota bacterium | reverse complement strand
GCGACAAGGACGTTCGTCACATCGAAGTCGGCCGTTGGCGCAGTCGGCTCGTCGAATCCAAGGATTGGACCGATGCCGCTACTTGCAACCGCCGCCGAGGCGACGATCACATCACCTGTCTCAAGATGCAGGAAGCCGCCGCAGGTGCCGATGCGCACGAACGTCTCAACACCGAGATTCAGCAGCTCTTCCATGACGATGCTGGTTGTTGGCGTCCCCATCCCCGTCGTCTGAACGCTCACCGGCACGCCGTTGATCGTCCCCGTGTAGCCGAGGAGGCCACGATGCTCATTGACGAGCTTCGCATTCTCAATGCCGCCATCGAATCGCGCTGCGATCCGCTTGGAGCGGTTCGGGTCTCCCGGCATGAGGACGATTGGGGCGTAGTCGCCGCTCTCGGCGTGAAGATGGATCTGGGCCATGGAGCACCTCCGCAACTTCTGGGCCCACCTAAGGACGGCGGGCTCCGTTGCGTGTAGCGTACGCCTCATGAGCCCAAGAGGAATCCAGGATCTCGCTATTCGGACCTTTCTCGACCGACCACGCTTCGGCACGCTCTCAACGATCGACGCCGACGGGGCACCCTTCGCTGCGGTGGTCTGGTACGAGCTTGCAGGCGACACGATCCTAGTCAACAGCGCCGAGGGGCGTCGCTGGCCGGCAAACCTCCGCCGCGACCCCCGCTGCTCCTTCATGGTCGAAGACGAGTACGACTATGTACAGATCCTGGGGCGGGTCCGCCTTGACGATAGCCAGGAGCGTGCTCAGGCCCAAATGGCGCAGTTGGCGGCACGCTACTTGTCCGATCCCGCCGCGCTCGCCAGGAACATCAAGGTCTTCCGCTCCCAGCAACGTATCCTTATCGAGATTCACGCAGAGAGCGTTTTTGCGAGCGGCACTCCTGCCGCCGATCAGACGAAGGGTGGTGAGTGATTATGGGAACTGGCGCCGCAAAGATTGGCTACGCCGCAATGCTCGAGCAGTTCGGCCCGACCGAGGTCGTCGACTACTCCGTAGCCGCCGAGCAGGCAGGCTTCAGTGGCGTCATGGCCGCCGATCACTTTCAGCCGTGGGTGCCCGAGCAGGGCTCCGCACCATTTGTGTGGAACGTGATGACACTTCTTGCCGAGCGAACGAAGGGCGATGTTGGCCCTGGTGTCACCTGCCCAGGCTGGCGCATGCATCCGGCAACGGTCGCGCAAGCATCAGCAACGCTTGAAGCGATGTATCCGGGTCGCCACTGGCTCGGCCTTGGATCGGGCGAAGCGCTCAACGAGCATGTCGTTGGCGGCTACTGGCCAGAGGTTGGCGAGCGCATCGCACGAATGTTTGAGGCGGTCGAAATCATTCGCAAGCTCTTCACCGGCAAAGAGGTGAAGCACTCCGGTCACTGGTATCAGTTGGAGAGCACACGCCTCTGGACGCTCCCCCCTGCCCCGCCACCAATCTACGTGGCGACCGCCGGTCCAATCACCGCCAAGAAGACGGGCGAACTCTGCGACGGCATCATCACGGTTGGCGCCGCCGACGAGAAGATTCAAACCGTCTTTGACAAGTTCGCCGAAGGGGCGCGCGCCGCTGGAAAGAACCCAGACACGATGCCGAAGCTTCTGCAGTTGCACCTCTCGTGGGCTGCAACCGATGAGGAGGCGCTCGCCAACGCCCTGCGCGAGTGGCCGAACGGCGGGATGAAGTTCCCGAAGCAAGATATTCGCAACCCCTCCGACTTCCAGCAGATGGCGAAGCTCGTGCGACCAGAGGACTTCGCTGGGCGCATGGTGATCTCCAGCGATCTTGAGACGCACCGCAAGACGATTCAGCGCTACCTCGACATGGGCTTCGACAAGATCTACCTGCACAACGTGGGTCGGAACCAAGCCGAGTGGGCCGCCGCCTTCGGGCGCGAGGTGCTCCCCGCACTAACCGCGTGAGCCCGCGCGTCGCACTCCTTGCAGGTGGCGTTGGCGGAGCGAAGCTCGCCCACGGCCTTCGCGCGGCACTCCCGGCTGGTGACCTCTCGATTATTGCGAACCCAGGCGACGATTTTGAGTTGCACGGTCTCACCATCTGCCCAGACCACGACACCCTGCTCTACACCCTTGCCGATCTCGGCGACCGCGAGCGCGGCTGGGGTCTCGCGGGGGAAACCTGGAACGCCCTCGAGCAGTTCGGCAAGATCGGCGCACCTGACTGGTTCCGGCTCGGTGATCGCGACCTTGCCCTCCATATTCATCGCACCGCGGGACTGCGCGCTGGCGGACGCCTTACCGAGGTGAATCGCGAGATCCAGCGCAAGCTCGGGCTCAGCGAAGCGCCGATCCTGATGGCGACCGACGATCCACTGCGCACGCGCCTGCGCACTCCAGATGGCTGGATGGAGTTCCAGCCGTGGTTTGTCGGCGCTCAGGCGAAGCCTGAGGTTCTTGAGGTGGCCTTTGACGGCGCCGAGGCGGCACGCCCGACCGCCGAGACCCTCGATGCCCTCGCCACTGCCGAGCGCATCGTGATTGCACCATCGAATCCGCTGATCTCGATTAGCCCGATTCTCGCCATCCCTGGCATCCGCGAGGCGATCGCTTCGGCACGAGCGCGCGGCGCGAAGGTCGTGGGGGTTTCACCCATCGTTGGCGGGAAGGCGCTAAAGGGACCAGCCGATCGCATGCTCGCCGCCGCAGGACTCGACGTCTCACCAGCCGGTGTCGCCAAACATCTGACCGGGCTGATGGATGCACTCCTCGTTGAGACGTCGGACCTCACCCCTGCCCTTGCCGCCGCACTCGCACCACACGTCCGCAAGAGCGTTGCTGCGCCGATCGTGATGACGGATGATGCGGCGCGCCTCGCCGTGGCGCGCGCCGTTCTCGCCGTTTCGTGACCGTCACCGCCGTCCTCCCCTTCCGCTCCATCGACTCAGCGAAGTCGCGCATGGCGCCACTGCTCAGTGAGGAGGAGCGCCGCGAGTTCTCAGCACGCCTCCTTGAGCGCACCCTCTTGGCGCTCGGTCGCGCCGCGAGCCTCAGCGGCGTCATCCTGGTCTCACCTGATCCGCTCGCCCGCGCCCTCGCGCGCAGTGGCGGGCATGAGGCACTCGATGACGGTGGCGTTGAACTGAATGCGGCGATCACGCTCGGCGTACGCCACGCCACGGCAGGTGGAGCATCTGCGGTGCTAGTTCTGCCCGTGGACCTTGCCGAAATCTCCGCAGCAAACATTGATGCGCTCCTGAGCGGTTGGTCGGGATCGCAGCCGGGCCTCCTCGCATCACCAGATGGTGGAACCTCGGCCATCTTGGTGCCACTCCCAAGTGATTTTGCGCCACAGTTCGGAGTGAACAGTGCAGCGGCGCATCGCAACGAGCTGAGCCGCGATGGGGGCGCGGTGGAGAGGCTCAGCTCACCACTCGCCGCCGACCTCGATACCCCCAACGACCTTAAGGCTGCCATGGAGCGCGAGCGATCAACTGCCACGCCAGCGTCGATGGAGGGCCTACTCGCACTCCCCGTTGACGGACTCGGTGAGATCCAACCGGGCGACGACCTGCCAGCCATGATCGCCAGCTGCGTGGCGACGATCGCAGCGACGAGCGCGATTGGCGGCCTGCGCAGTGACGATGTGATCGCCGTTACCCAGAAGATCGTTTCAAAGGCGGAGGGGGCCATCGTTGAGTTAACCACCATTACGCCACGACCAGAGGCGGTGGAGTACGCGACGAAGTGGGGTCGTGACGCGCGCCAGGTTGAAGTGGTGCTGCAAGAGGCGGTACGCGTCGTGCGCATGGATCGCGGCGTGATCATCACCGAGACCGCACACGGATTTGTTCTCGCGAACTCTGGCGTAGATGCCAGCAACGTTGGCCCGCGCAGTGGCGAGGTGGTGACGCTCCTGCCACGCGATCCCGATAGTTCGGCGCGGGCGATTCGTGAGGCGATCCGCCTGCGCACGGGCGTGGCGCCCGGAGTCATCATCACCGACTCCTTCGGCCGCCCGTGGCGCCTCGGCATTACCGACGTTGCGATTGGCGTGGCTGGCATTGCGGCACTTGAGGATCTGCGCGGCAAGCCCGACGCCGATGGGCGGATGATGGCGGCAACGGTGCGCGCGGTTGCCGACCAGATCGCCGCTACCGCCGAACTCGCCCTCGGCAAGACCGCCCGTCGCCCGCTCGCCCTCATCCGCGGTGCACACCCTCAGGTCGCAGAGGATGGGAGTGCCCGATCGAGCCTGATGCCCCCCGATTGGGACCTCTTCCGGTAGGTGATCAGCCCATTTCTGCAAGGGGCGTAGAATCGCCCCATGACAAGCGCAGAGACCCCCAAGGGATTCGGGCTGACGATTGACTTCGGTGGAGCTGCGCCAGCAGCCGAGCCTGCCGTCGCCACAAAGGCCACAGCCGCCGCCCCAACGGAGACGAGGCTGTTGATTCTCGGCTCTGGGCCTGCTGGCCTGACGGCGGCGATCTATGCCGCTCGCGCCGCCCTGGCCCCTGTCGTGATCGGTGGCTACGCCCCTGGCGGCCAGCTGATGTTGACCAGTGAGGTCGAAAACTTCCCAGGATTTCCTGATGGGATCGACGGCCCCGAGCTCATGGCAAAGATGCGCGCGCAGGCGGAGCGCTTCGGTTCGGTCATGGTCGACCAAGATGTTGACCGGGTTGACCTGAGTGCTCAGCCTCACCGGGTGTGGAGCGCTGGTCGCGAGTTCCGCGCTGAAGCCATCATCATTGCGACCGGTGCATCGGCGCTCTGGCTCGGACTTGAGTCTGAGACCCGCCTTCGCGGGCGTGGCGTCAGCGCCTGCGCAACCTGCGACGGATTCTTCTTCAAGGGGCAGGAGGTCGTTGTGGTTGGCGGCGGCGACACCGCTCTTGAAGAGGCGCTCTTCCTCACGCGCTTCGCAACCAAGGTGCACGTCGTGCATCGTCGCGAAACCTTCCGCGCCAGCAAGATCATGATCTCGCGCGTCGAAGCACACGCGAACATCGAGCTGCACATGAACCGCGAAGTGATTGAGGTGCTCGGCGAGAAGAACACCGAGGCCGTCATGTTGCGCGACACCACTCCTGGCGCTACCAGCGCCCCAGAGCGACTCGCTGCTGGTGGGCTCTTCGTTGCGATCGGCTACAAGCCGAATACGGCAATGCTCGGCGGCGCACTCCCCGTTGACGCGGCGGGCTACCTGCAGCTTGAGAGCGAGACGTCCGCCTCCCAGATCGACGGTGTCTTCATTGCCGGTGACGTGCATGACCACCGCTACCGTCAGGCGGTCACCGCCGCAGGCGATGGCTGTCGCGCCGCACTTGACGCGGAGCGCTGGCTCGCGGAGCGCGACGCCTCGAGGTCGTAGGTGTCGCGTAGCGAAGATGAGATCGCCCTCATCGACACCGCACGCGCCGAACTCCTCTCACTCGTCACCCACGAACTGCGCACACCACTGGCTGTACTGAGCGCGTACGTAGAGCTGCTCTCCGATGCAGCATCTGGCGCATCTCCCGCGAAGCCGGCCGACCTCGCCGCCTGGCGTGAGGCGGCAATGCAGCAGGTTGGTCGCCTCAACCTGCAGATTGATTCCATCCTCACAGCCGCCCGACCGGGCTCAAGCCTTCCACTTCAATGCGCGCCGATGAACCTCGGTGAGATCACCGGTGCGGTAATTCGGGAGATGGCGCCACTCCTGCGCAATCACTCCCTTCGTTGGGAGGAGCCAGAGTCGGCGATCATCGTGCTTGCCGATGAGAGCCGCTTTCGCCAGGTGCTCGGTCACCTCCTAGAGAACGAGGCGAAGTACGCGCCCGTGGGCGAACCGGTCTCGATTGGCTGCTGGGCTCGCGACGGTCGTGCCGAGCTCTATCTCACCGACGATGGGGTGGGAATCCCGCGCGAAGACTGGGAGGAGATCTTTGAGGCCTTCGTTCGCCGAACGCAACGCCCCTCCATGAGCGGCTCCGGGATCGGCCTGTACGCGGCACGCCGCCTGATGGGGGCGATGGGGGGCGAGATCAAGATCGAGCCGAACGGATTCGGTGGGAGCCGATTCCTTCTCACGTTGCCACTCGCCTCCGCATCTCACGGCATACTTGCCACATGAGCAAAGTGACGCCACCCACGCCCCTATCGATCTTGGTGGTCGATGACGACCCGGCGCTCGTTGGTGCGATCTCGGCCCTGCTAACCGCCGGCGACTACCTGGTGCACGCCGCCTATAACGGCGTCGAGGCGGTCGAGAAGTTTGACGCCACGAAGCCGGCACTGGTGCTTCTCGACCTCGCCATGCCCGGCCGCGACGGGCTGAACGTCATTCACGAGATTCGCACCCGCAGCGCCACGCCAATCATCGTGCTGACTGGCGAAGCTGATGAGACCGCGAAGGTCGATGCCCTGGACGCTGGCGCCGACGATTACGTCACCAAGCCGTTCGGCCGCCAGGAGCTTCTTGCCCGCGTGCGCGCCGCCCTGCGACGCGGTGGTGAGCCGGCCGACGGTTCTGCTCGCGACCGCACGATCGTTGGGGCTGCAGGTCTGCGTATCGACATCAGTCGGCATGAGGTCCACGTCGGATCGAAACTGCTCGCCCTCACCAAGACGGAGTTCAACATCTTGGAGGCCCTCGCCTCCGTCAAGGGTCGCGTCGTGCCGCAGCAGCGACTCCTCGTCGCCGCCTGGCCCAACAAGGCCACCCCGGACCCGCTCCTGCTGAAGCCACATGTCGCACGGCTACGCAGCAAACTGGAAGAGGCTGGTGGCCCACTCCCTGAGTCGGTCCGCGGGGTTGGCTACCGACTAGGGGCGAGCTAGCTACTCCTCGCCTACGCCAATCAAGAGTGCGCTCGCGGTGGCGAGTGGCATGGCCAACAGAACACCAGCGGTTCCAGCAAGGGCGCGTACCACTTCAACCGCAACGGTTTCGGTGCTGAGTCGGCTCGCGATACCACCAGGGGCGATCAGGGCGGCGACGACTAGTGGGAGCGATGCCGCGAAATAGGCGAGCGGCAAGGTGTTAATCACCGCCCCAACATGGGAGCGCCCAATGGCCAGCGCTCGACTGCCAACATCGAGCGTGCCAGCTCGCACATCTGCTCGGCGAATCTGCTCAACGGCGGCGACCTGCGTGGCGGCCACATCGTCCACGATGCCGAGTGTGCCGATCATTGCCGCGGCAAGTCCAATGCCGCGAAGATCGACGTTGCCACCAAGGATCGGAATGAGGCTCACAAGGTCTGGATCGCCGGCAAACGGTGTGAAGGCGAGGAGGCGATCGAGAAGAACCGAGATAAGTGCGACGGCGATCAGGCTACCTCCAATCCCCAAGATTGTGGCGGTAGCTCGTCGGTTGAGCCCTTCGGTGATCACCACCGATGACACTCCAACGACCAGGGAGATCGCCCCGGCGACGACCAGGGGTGAGGCTCCGGAGAGGAGCGCGGGAATCCCGAATCGCAGGAGTACAACGCCGGTAACGGTGAGCGCTAGGAGTGCACGTGCACCGACCGCTCCTGCAATCGCTACGACCGCGATGGCAAAGATTGCAAGAGCGATGAGCAGCGCAGTCCCTCTGGGGCGATCCGCAACGGCGAAGACCTCTGCCCCACCGACGTCGGTGATCTGCGTGAGGAGGACCTCATCGCCCTGGTTGTACGGAATTGACCCTGCAATGTCGCTCGCCTGATCGACTAAGGCGGTGAGGCGCTCTCCAAGCCGTGGGCCCTCAAGCAACTCGACGGTCGCGCTGCCGGAGGATCCACCCTCGCCTGGGAGTGGCTGGGAGACGATGATGGCGCGCAGGAGTACGGGCGCGCTCGTGTCGGTTGGGAGCGTCCATGGGCTTGGGGCCACGAGGAGCACGAGGAGCAGCGTCGCCGAGGCGACCAGGCGGGCAACGACGGCCAGCCACGCTCGGTTCGTGCGAGGCGCCCGCCGTGTCCTGGTGCGCGTCTCTGGCATCAATACCTCCACTAATTTGCATCATCGTAGCCGCTCATCTGGCGTTTACCTGCAAACCCTAGAATCAACGTATGCAGGAACCAGCACAGGGAGCCCCCGTCGCCATTCGCATCCTCCGTGAGCAACAGCGCCTAGAGCTGGATTGGCGCGATGGGCATGTGAGCGTCTATGAGTCGATTCCACTGCGATGGCTCTGCCCCTGTGCCTATTGTCGCGGTGAGGCTGGTCTCCCTGGCTGGCTTGATGCTAATCCGACCCTCAGCCCGAGCCAGACGAAACTCGAAGGCGGCGAAATGGTTGGGAGCTATGCACTCTGCCTCTTCTGGGGCGATGGCCATCGCACCGGCTACTACACCTGGTCGCTCCTTCGCCAGCGCTGCTCCTGCGCTACGTGCATGAGTGCCCCACGATGACGCTTGGCGTCAGTCGCGAGCTCTCGCTCCTCGCCTTCAATGCGCGCGTGCTGTCTGAGGCGTCAAACAGCAAGCGTCCACTTCTTGATCGCTTCCGTTTCCTTGGCATCGTCGCATCGAACATTGATGAGTTCTACGGCGTGCGCGTTGCCGGCATTCAAGATCAGCAGGTCGCCGGCGTACGCACCCCTGGGCCTGACGGCCGAACCCCCGACGTACAACTTGCACTGATTCGCGAGGCGACCGACCTCCTTACCGAATCGGCGCAAGAGAGTTGGGGCGCCCTCGTCGAGGAGTTGCACAGCGCGGGGTTGCCGCTTCGAAGGTGGACCGACCTCGATGCCGCCGAGCAGTCCATCCTGACGGAGCGATTCACGCGAGAGATCTTCCCCGTCCTCACCCCACTCGCAGTTGACCCGGGCCACCCGTTTCCGCTGATTAGCTCGCTCAGCCTCTCGCTCGCGATACGGCTTCGTGCACATGACGACCGGGAGATCTCACTTGCGCGCGTAAAGGTGCCAACAATCCTTGGGCGCATGGTGCAATTTGGTAACGGCGACTGGATCTTGATGGAAGAGCTGATCTTGGCCCACCTTGACCTCCTCTTTCCCGGCACAGAGATCCTGGACGCACACCTATTCCGAGTCACGCGCGACGCCGACCTCGACACCGCTGAAGACGAAGCGGACGACCTTCTGGAAGCAATCGAAGAGGGGCTCCGCCAGCGCCGATTCGGCAGCGTGGTGCGCCTAGAGGTTGGCACCGAGATGCCGAGCGCGCTACTTGAGATGCTCTTGGTGGGACTTGAGATCGGCCAGAGCGAGGTGCAGGTTGTGGAGGGGACGCTTGACCTCTCCGTCGCACTGCAAGTGGCAAGCCTCCCTCGCCCTGATCTGCGTGCTCCGCGTTGGCAACCGGTCACGCCGGCGCGCATCACTGCGAGTAAGTCAAGCGCGTCACCAAACGGCGACATCTTCAAGGTGATCGCTGAGGGTGACCTACTGGTTCACCACCCATACGAGAGCTTTGAGGCGAGTGTCGATCAGTTCTTTGCCCAGGCTGCTGACGACCCTGAGGTCCTCTCCATCCGCTCCACGCTCTATCGCACTGGGGCGACCTCAAGCATCCCTGCGCACCTGATTCGTGCCGCCCAGGCTGGCAAGGAGGTGGTGGTGCTGGTTGAGCTGAAGGCCCGCTTCGACGAGGCGGCGAACATCGAGTGGGCACGGCGACTCGAAGAGGCGGGCGCGCATGTGGTCTACGGCGTGATGGGCCTCAAGACGCACTGCAAGGCGACGCTGATCGCGCGACGAGAGGGCTCCTCGATTCACCGCTATGTGCACCTCTCCACGGGCAACTACAACCCGAAGACGGCACGCGGCTACACCGACATCGGCCTCTTCACCACGAACGATGCGATCGGCACCGATGTGGGGGTCCTCTTCAACTTCCTGACTGGTGCTGCGCGCACCTCGGCCTACAAGCGCATCCTCGTAGCGCCAGATCACCTGCGCAGTGAGATCAGGGGGCGCATTGAGCGGCTTGCCGAGCAGGCACGAGATGGCGCTGAGACCTCCATCACCATCAAGGTGAATGCGCTGATTGATCCAGAGATGATTGCGGCCCTCGACCACGCCGCCGAGGCGGGTGTCTCGATGGACCTCATCGTGCGTGGCATGTGCGGGCTTCTACCGAATCCGGCGCGCCATGGGACTCGCCTTCGAATCCGCTCGGTCATCGGCGACTACCTCGAGCACAGCCGCATCTATCGCTTCGCGGGCCCCGAGGGGGTTGAACTCTTCGCCGGAAGTGCGGACCTCATGGAGCGCAACCTCGACCGACGCGTGGAGGTGCTCTTCCCACTAGCAGAGGGTGAGGTGCGCCGCAAGACCGAGGAGATCCTCGCCGCACTACTCGCCGATACCTCAAACGCCTGGGAGCTACAGCCAGATGGGGCCTGGGAGTGCCTCGCAGACACGGCCAACTCATCGTTTGAAGCCCTGAGACAGGTGGCAATCGCCTCTTCTCAGGCATAATCTCGCCATGGAGCGCGAGTTAAAATTTCTTCTCGATCACGCGCGCATCCCTGCACTCCCCAACGGCTACCGAGCGGCCGAAGCTCAGCCCAGGCTCCACCTCCTTGATGAGTACCTGGACCATCGCGGCCAGATTCTCACCGCTGGCTGGCGGCTGCGACGGCGCCGATCCGATGGCGACGTGCTGCGGTACACGCTCAAGTCCGAGCGATCCGATGGCACCTCAGGACCGCTGAGTGAACGGATAGAGATTGAACGCGCACCAGCACGGAACGAAGAGCTCCCCCCTGAGATTGTCGCGACGCTCGCGGAGGCTGGAGTTGATGTGGCCCAGGTGCTTGATCGCCTGCAGCCGTATCTCACACTTCGCCAGGAGCGCCAACCAGCGGCGCTCTCAAATAGCGACGGAGAGATTGCGCTGCTCAGCGTGGACGAGGTACGTGCGGGTGCAGCGACACCCGAAGGTGAGCGCCGCTGGACTGAGCTCGAGATTGAGTTCCTCGCCACCGTTTCGCTCGAGGCTCGTGATCGTGCAGCCAGCGAACTCACCGCGTGGTTCGCAGTGCAGCCCGGCGTTACGCTCGGCGGCGAATCTAAGGTTGACCGTGCGGCCCGCCTGCTCTCAATCTCGCTCTAGCGCGAGGAGCCTGCCCGAGTCTCCATGACGAGCGTTGGGAGGGCCTCGCGCCATCCATCACCCGCTCGCGCTACGGCGACGACCAAGCCTTCGCGAATACCGCCGCGGTCAACGGTAACCTCGCGCGCGGTGGTTCGCTGCAGGAGCGCCTCTACAATTGCAATACCAGCTGGAAGGAGTCGCGCGCGGCGCTGCGAAATTGCGAAGCGTTCCGCGACCTCCTTCGCTGTGAGCGCCACGAGCCGCTCCCCCATCGCTGCGAGATCTTCGCGGTGAATGGTGCGACTGATGAGAGTTGCTGGAACAAGTTTGAGCAGGCGCGTAGCAGTCCCGCCCACCAAGATGAGACGGTGGACATCGGCAACGGTAAGGTCGGCCAGCGCGATCTGGGCGTGTCGACGGAGCTCCTGCCACTCTCGCGGACGCGGTGGGTCCTGATACGAGACGCGCGCCATGAGGCGCGCAGAGCCAACCGAGATACCGATCGCGCGCGGAAGTTCGCCAGGGTGGAGTTCAACGGCTTCGGTCGAGCCACCACCAATATCAACGACAAGCTGTGGCAGAGAGTGGTCGTGTCCATGGTGAAGGCCAAGTACGGTGAGGAGCCCCTCCTCCTCGTGGGTCAGCACGATCGGAGCGTTGACCTTTGGTCCACGCAGGGCACGCAGCACACTCTCCTGATCGCGGGCGCGACGGAATGGCTCCGTGGCAACGACAAACAACTCATCGGCACCCAGGATGCTGGCCCGTGTGCGAAAGGCGGCGAGCGCGTCACTGATCGCCGATGTGGCCTTGCGCCCAATCATTCGATCCTGTTCGACCAGCCGACCGAGCTCAATAGGCATCGACTCATCGGCGATCACCTCTTGGCGCACCCCGTCCGAAACTGCCACGTACAGGTGGGTTGAATTGGAGCCGATATCGACCACGGCACAGACCCGCGGGATGCCAGCCTCAGAGCTCCCCACCCGGCCACGGCGTGGTTTCGGGGTTGAAGGGGCGCCGCCTGAACGCGGCCTTGCCGCGTGAACACTGCGTAAACGCTTCCCTGCCACCATCCGCGCATCCTAGCCGTGAACGGAGATTCCCTCTTGGCGGGGCTGGGGCGGTAGGATGTGAGCCAATTACTTGAGCAGCTCGGAGGGTAAATGCCAACTGGAGACGATCAGGGTCGAGTCGAGAGCGAGATCCAGGAGATCCTCGCGCGCACCGCAGCCGACGGAGCCACGGCGGCGCCACAGGGTGCCCGCGAGCCGCTTGACCGCGAGCTGCGCAACATCAAGGAGACGGTTATCCGCATGGGGAGCATGGCGGAGGCGGCGATCCGTGACGCCCTCGATGCGCTCGTAACCCACGACGCCGAGAAGGCCACGGCGGTGATCATCGGCGATCGAAAGATCAACGACATGCAGCACGAGGTCATCACGGCAATCACCACCACTATCGCAACACAGAGCCCGGTGGCCCGCGACCTCCGCAACCTCCTGATGATGAACCACGTCGTCTATGAGCTGGAGCGCATCGGTGACCATGCGGCATCCGTCGCGAAGATCGCCGTCCAGCTCGCCCCAGAGCCAGCGCTGCAGCGCTACCTCCACCTCCCCGAGATCGGCGAGCTGGCAGCGACGCAGCTCCACGGCATCCTGATGGCGCTCGTTGACGTGGATCCCGTGCGCGCCCGCGAGGTAGCGGTCAGCGACGATCAGATTGACGCCCTCTATCGACAGTCATTCGATGAGTGCATCCGCCTGATGGAGGCGGATAAGTCGAACGTTGCCCGCGGGACTCGCCTCCTCTTTGCTGCGCACTACCTCGAGCGCATCGGTGACCGCACGACCAACATCGCCGAAGACATCGTCTACCTTGCCTCTGGAGAGGTTGAGGACCTCAATCCTTGAGTTCAGACAGCCCAACGCCAACCAGCGAGTTGAAGCGCCTCTACATCGTTCGTCATGCCGACGCTGGTGATCCAGCCGAATGGATCGGCCCCGATGCAGAGCGACCACTCAGCTCTAAGGGGGTCAAGCAGGCTGCCCGACTTGCGGCGGCACTCGTTGCCGCTGGCACCAACGTCGGATCGCTCCGAACCTCGCCGGCTCGCCGCTGCACCGAAACCTGCGCCGTAATCGCCGCAGCGCTAGAGACCACCGCCACCATTGACGAGCAGCTCGCCAACGGCCCAACCGCGGCGCATGTCGCAAAACTCCTCTCTCGACGTGGCCACAGCGCTCTACTCCTCGTTGGGCACCAGCCGCACCTTGGAAACCTGATCGCCGAGCTGACCGGCATCGCAACAATTCCCGTTGAGAAGGGGTCGATGATCCGCATCGACATCCCCGCCCCGTACACGCCGGGGAGCGGCCGTCTCGTTGCGCTCATTCCGCCCGCGCACCTTCGCGCTCCGAAGAGCGAGCGCTAACGCGTCGCCGCGTGAGCGGCAGTAGCCCCTTCACCCTCAACACAGAGGGCCGTAAGACGCAGATCACTCGCCCATGCGGCACCCTCCCCACTCCGTAACGTCCAGGCCGCAACCTCGAGCCCCGCTGCTCGCCAGCGGCTGATGCTCTCATCGTTCAACAGATCAATTGACACAGAGAGGCCGACGCAGCCAAGCGCAGTCGCTTGCTCCGCCTCTATGACGGTTTCAGCGTTCAGCCAACGCGACCAGCCGGGCGCGCGCTCTCCGACGGCACGGAGTACGCCCGGGTAGAAGCTTGAGATGACGACCCCCTCCGCCTCTGCTCCGCGCGCGGCAACGAGTGTCGTAAAGAGCGCATCGGTGGGCTGCTCTTTTAGTTCTAGGTCAATCAGCGTGGTGGCCGGCATGGCAGCCAGCGCTTCGGCGAGCGTTGGCACACCTAAGCCTGCTAGCTCGCCAACTGAGAGCTCACTGACACGTCGTGGCACCCCAAAGATTCGATCCAGTGTCTCATCGTGCACGATCACCGCTGCCCCTTCGGCGCTAAAGCGCACATCAAACTCCACCCCATCGCACTGCGCCGCGCCCGCAACGAGCGCGGCGAGGCTGTTCTCACGGAGCGTTGCATCGTGGGCCCCGCGATGTGCGAGGAGGATCGGGCGCTGGAGTGCCTCACGTGCGAGACCGATCGCGCTCGGGCGAAGAGTCAGGAGGCGGCTCCGGCGGCTGGCAGCGTGATAGTGAATGTTGTGCCCACGCCCGTCGTTGAGGTCACGGTGATCTCACCACCGTGACGAAGCACGGCGTGTCGAGCGATCGCGAGGCCGAGTCCGGTTCCGCCGCCACCGACGGCCCCTGCGCCGCCGTCAACCCGCTCCACCGTGAAGAAGCGCTCGAAGATGCGTGAGAGGTGGGCTCGGTCAATGCCAATGCCGTGATCAACCACCGCAATCTGTGTCCCGCCATCGCTCAGTCGGGCAATCTGTAGCTCTACCCGCCCGCCCTCGCGGCTGTACTTCACGGCGTTATGTACGAGGTTCGCCACCGCCTGGCGTAGACGATCGCGGTCGCCAGAGATCAGGAGTGGGCCCGCTCCGATCACATCAATACCGCCACCGTGCTGCGCCGCAACCGGAGCAAACCGCAGCGCGACCTCCTCGGCTAAGGCGACGAGGTCGAACTCCGCCTTGCGGAGCGGGATCTCGCCCGCCTCTAGCGTGGCGAGATCGAGCATCTCATCGGCCATCTGCACGAGGTGGAGCACCTCAACCTCAATTTTGGCGCTGCGGCTTGCCACGCCAGAAACGTCACCCTTCGCCGCGGCGCCGCCAATCGTTTCCGCGAGGAGGCGAATCGTTGAGAGCGGTGTGCGCAGCTCGTGCGAGAGGTTGTCCACGAACTCGGTGCGGATCTGTCGCAGTCGACGCACCTCAGTGAGGTCACGCAAGACCAGCCAGGCTCCGCCGTCACCATCAGGTGCCGCCACAACAGAGACGTGCCGTGCCTCGTCGGAGTGCCCGATTCGACCATCACGAATGTCAATCTCACCGCGATGGACCTCACCTGCGATCGCCTTTATGGTGAGCTCCTCCAGCCGGAAGTCGACGGTCGCTTCGATCAGTGGCATCCCACGAAACTGCACGTCGCCACGGGCGAGGATCTCGCCGGTGACTGGGCTCGCGGCACGAATCACGAGATCGGAGCCAACACGAAGGATGGCGTCATCGGTCGCCTGAAGGAGGGCGTTCAGGCGCTCAGATCGGCGATCGGCGCGGTCCCAGGCGACATCTGCCCGGCTGCTCTCGCGTGCTGCGTGATCGGCCTCGGTTGCAACATCCTGCGCCGTGAAACGGCGGACGATCAAATAGGTGATCCCTGCAGAGATCAGTACTGTTGCGAGCCCGATAACGAAGTCTGGCATCAGGCGGCTGGGTGAGGATCGCGCGCTGCATGTCGCGGTGGGTACCCACGCGCGAGTAGCTCCGCCTCAACTGCGGCACGATCGCTGGCCTGTGCGGCACGAATGGCGTCGAGCACTGCCCCGATTGGGAGAACGCTGCGCTCGCCCGCTGAACGCCGGGTGACCTCTGCGCCACCAGCCTCAAGTGAGCGAGGCGAGATGGTGATCATCCATGGGGCACCGATCAGTTCGGCGTCGGCGAACTTCACGCCAGGGGTCTCAGCGCGATCATCTACGAGCAGCTCGATGCCAGCAGCCTCCGCCGCTGCCTCAAGGGCGAGTGCGATCTCGGTGACCTTCGGATCTTTGTTCGCGCCAACGATCGCAATCTGCGCGTCGAATGGGCTGATCGAGATCGGCCAGGAGAGGCCCTTCTCGTCGTGGTGCGCCTCGGCGATGCAGGCGACCGCGCGACCAACACCAATCCCATACGAGCCCATCACGATCGGGTGGGAGACCCCCGCCTCGTCGGCGTACGTCGCACCGAGCGCGCTGGTGTATCGCGTGCCGAGCTTGAAGATATTGCCAACCTCAATGCCGTTCTCGATGCGTAGCTGGCCGCCACAGGCGAGGCAGGCATCGCCCACCTTCGCTGAGGCGATGTCGGCGATGGCGGTCGGTGTGTAGTCTCGGCCGACGTTCACGCCAGTGAGGTGATAGCCCACCTTGTTTGCCCCAGCGACCATGTTGGCGGTCGACGCGACAAGCTCATCCACGACCACGGTTGCACGCTTAATGCCAACAGGCGATGCGTACCCTGGCTCCATGCCGGCGGCGCGAATCTCCTCCTCGCGGGCGGGCCGCAGGTCTCGTGCGCCAAGGGCGTTGGTGAGCTTTGTCTCCTCGACCTCATCATCGCCGCGCACAATGGCAACGATCAACCGGCCGTCGCGGTCGGCAAAGAAGACCGCCTTGGCGCAGGTCGATGCAGGAACCTTGAGCTGTGCCGCGAGTTCATTGATGGTTGAGGCACCTGGCGTTGCGATCTCCTTGAGCGGCTCCTGTGGCGCACTCGCCCCGACTTCGCGCCGCACGGCGGCGACCTGACGGTTCGCCGCAGCGCCGCAGCCATCGCAGAGCACAAGGCTATCTTCACCAAACTTGCTGAAGGTCATGAACTCGTGCGCGAGCGAGCCGCCCATCATGCCAACGTCGCTAGCCACTGCGATCGCCTCGAGTCCGAGCCGCGCGAAGATGCGCGTGTAGGCGTGGTAGTAGAGCTTGTAGGAGCGGTCGAGGCCCGCCTCATCACGGTCGGCGCTGTAGGCGTCCTTCATCGTGAACTCGCGCACGCGAATGAGTCCGCCGCGCGCCCGTGGTTCGTCGCGCCACTTGGTCTGGAAGTGGTACATCTGCTGTGGGAGTTGGCGCCAGGAGTTGATCAGCTTGCGCAGCAGGTCAGTGACGACCTCCTCGTGCGTCATCGCCAAGACCATGTCACGACCTCCACGATCGTTGAAGCGGCCCATCTCTGGGCCGATCTGGTCGTAGCGCCCAGTCTCGCGCCAGAGGTCGGCGGGATGCACGACCGGCATCAGCATCTCCTGGGCGCCGATCGCGTTCATCTCTTCACGGATCACCTGGGTGACGCGCATGTTGACGCGCATGCCGAGTGGGAGGAGTGAGTAGATCCCGGCACCCAGCGGCCGAATATACCCAGCGCGCAGCAGAAGGCGATGGGAAGGCATCTCCGCGTCGGCGGGGTCCTCCCGGAGGGTCGTAAAGAAGAGTTCGCTCATGCGCATGTGGTCAATCCTACCCGCGCGCGGGGCTCTCGTTCAGGAGGGGTGTTTGGATCAGGCTGGGCGGCGGAGGACGTAGCCGATCCCGCGAACCGTCTGGAGGGCCACTGGCTCGGCTGGGATCGCCTCCATGGCCTGGCGCAGGGCGTGCATGTGCACGTCGACCGTGCGTGTTTCACCGGCATAGTCGTAGCCCCACACCTTGTCGAGGAGCTGTTCACGGGTGTAGACACGACCCGCATTCTCAATGAGGAACGCCAGCAGCTGGAAGGCCTTCGGCTTGAGGTGCACCACGGCGCCGTCGCGCAGTACCCGCTGGCCCTCGAGGTCAACCTCCGCCTCGCCGACGCGAAGACGGGCACCCTGGGCCGCGGGGCTCGGGTCAGCCTCGGCGCGGCGAAGCACGGCGCGAATGCGCGCAATCAGCTCGCGCGACGAAAACGGCTTCGTCACATAGTCATCGGCGCCAAGGTCAAGGCCGCTGATGCGATCGCTCTCAGACGCCTTTGCCGTGACCATGATGATCGGCACGCGCGAGCTGCTGCGGATCGATCGGCAGACCTCGATGCCGCCCATCTCGGGGAGCATCAGGTCGAGTAGGATCAGGTCTGGTGGAGCGGCGCGAAAGGCGGCGAGCCCTACAGCGCCGGTATCGGCCTGGGTGACAACGAAACCTTCGCTCGTCAGCGCATCGGCGAGCGCCTCACGGAGGGCTCGCTCATCTTCAACCAGCAGGATCTTGATCGGTCGTTCAGGCACCACATCACTCTGAGGGAGCGGTGTTATCGCCATGTAAACGCTAGCTGCCGCTCACCAGTGCCGCGGCGGCGTCGAGGTGCGCCAGCACTCGGGCGCGACCGAGGAGGCGCATGCTGTCGAAGAGTGGTGGGGTTGCCGTTCGCCCTGTCACCGCGACACGGAGTGCCATGAAGAGGTCGCCCGACTTCCAGCCCGACGTCTCGGCGAGCGCCCGGAGCTGCTCCTCAAGCGGGTCTTCAGCATCAAGGAGTGGCTGTTCGCCCTCGCCAATCGTCTCAGCGATCAGCGGGCGCGCCGCCGCAAGTGCCTGCAGGGTGGTGGTGGCATCCCAGCGCTTCGGCACCAGCGCGGCGCGATCATGCTCGAGCGTAGTGGCGAAGAGGAAGTCGGTGAGCGCCACAGCCGACGAGAGGAGCGGAATGCGATCACGAATCAACGGGATCAGCGCGACAATCTCCGCATCGGTGGCCGCTCGCTGCAACGTGCCGTCTGCTGCAGCACTCTCGTAGAAGGGGCGGAGCCGCACGAGCAGCTCCTCGTTGCTCAGCCGTCGAATCCATTGGCCGTTGAGCCACTCCAGTCGGGTGCGGTCGAACACCGCGCCGGCCTTCTGCACATGCTCGAGGTTGAACCGCTCCTGCAGCTCGTCAATGGAGAGCACCTCATCTTCGCTCCCCGTTGACCAGCCGAGCAGTGCCAGGAAGTTGATCAGCGCCTCAACCAGGAAGCCCTCAGCCCGATAGTCAACCAGGGCGGTCTGGCTCTTGCGCTTGCTCATCTTGGTTCGATCTGGGTTCAAGATCAGCGGCAGGTGGGCAAACTTCGGTAGCGGCACACCGAGCGCCTCGAAGAGAAGGATGTGCTTCGGCGTGTTGGAGAGGTGGTCCTCGCCGCGAATGACGTGGGTGATCCCCATGTCGGCATCGTCAACCACCACGGTGAAGTGGTAGAGCGGCGTGCCATCTGCGCGCAAGATCACCAGGTCACCACCCAGTGCATCGCTGTCGATCTCCACTCGCCCGCGGACAAGATCTTCAATAACGACCACGCCCGGCTTAATGCGGAAGCGCAGTGCTGCCGACTCGCCAGCTGCGATGCGGGCGGCCGAGGTCTCGGCGGGAATAGCGGCACAGCGACCGGAGTAGCGCGGCGGGAGCTTGGCGGCTTCACGAGCCTTGCGCTCTGCGTCGAGATCGCCTGGGGTGCAGAAGCAGGGGTAGGTCAGCCCCTTGGCGCGCAACTCATTCGCGACGGCGGTGTATCGCCCACTGCGCTCAGATTGTCTGTACGGGCCACGATCGCCGCGCTCCCCCTCTGCGACCACCCCCTCGTCGGCGGCAAGGCCGAGCCAGGCAAGACCAGCAAGGATGTCGGCCTCAAACTCCTTGGTGGAGCGAGCCGTGTCGGTGTCTTCGACGCGCACGATGTAGGTGCCGCCATGGCGACGTGCGAAGAGCAGGTTGAAAAGTGCTGTGCGTGCCGTACCAATATGGAACGGTCCTGTTGGGCTCGGCGCAATGCGAACGCGCATGACGTCACTCATGGTCGGACCGGAATCTGGTGGAAGAGCGCAGCATCAACGGCACCGCGTATGACGTGCACGAGCGCAGCGGGACGGAGACCAAGTGAGGCTCGACCGATCGGTCCATCCAGCGTGAGTGAATCCAGCGATGCGCTCCGCGAGAGGACGGTGATCTTTGCGCCGGGGACGAGCCCACGTGCCTCGAGGTAGCTGAGCAGTGCGGCGTCAGCCTCGGCCGCCTCGGTTACGCGATAGATCGTGGCCGCCTCGCCCGCCTCGAGCGCTGCGAGTGGCTCCCCCTTCGGCCGCCGCGCTTCAGTTGCCCGGTCGATCGGATTCCCGTGAGGACAGGTTTGCGGATGGCCAAGCATCTCCTCGAGGTGCGTCTCAAATTCGGGCGAGATCGACGAGTGCAGTCGTCGCGCCTCAACATCGGCCGCCGCCCACGGCATGCCGACGATCCCAGTTAGAAGCCACTCCAAAAGCGCGTGTCGGCGGAAGACGGCATCGGCGGCGCTCTCGCCCGAGGCGGTGAGCTTCCAAAGCCGCGCATGCCCGCTGCACGGCGCGATCAGTCGGTCATCGGCGAGTCGGCGGAACATCTCAGCGGCCGCCTGCTTGCTGACCTCGAGATCCTTCGCGACGAGTGACGGGGTGACCCCCTCATCGTCGCTGTGGCTGCGGAGGGCGAGCAGGTACTCCTGCGCCGCCGCTGTGATAGCTGCTCGACGTGTGGTTGCCATAGCCCTGATCCTACCTGCGACGCCCACTCAAGGCCGCAAACGCGAGGAGTGCAAAGAGGGCCGCAGCCGCGAGCAGGCGAAGTGAGCCGCTCACCAGCACCGCAATGAGAACGAGCGAGGCGGCGCCAACGGCGAGAGAGGTCGATCGAGCCACGCCGCGTGTCCCTGCTCTCTGAGGTCGCGCAACAGGTTGCGCTTGCGTGCGTTCGCGCGGCGTCCGACGCACGGGGCGCCGCCCTCGGGCTCGATACTCGGGGCCATGCTTGCGGGGGTCGGCGTACTCGCGCGGATTCACCGTCCAGTACGTACCGGAGTCGGCACCAACCCAGGCGGCCCCATCCCAGACCGGTTCCTCCTCCGTCGCTCCGTCATATGTCGTGGAGCCGGGACGTGCACTAGCTGTTGGTTGTGCACCAGACTTCGGTCGCGGCGGCGGCGCTGCACGGCGAGTCGCCGGTGCTGGACGTGCTGGTGGCTGGCCTCGACCGGGTCCAACAAGTCGACCGGATGCAATGGCGTCAGCGAGTGCAACGTCGTACGCCTCGGTGATCCGCGCAAACTGCAAAGTCGTCGCCTCACCACCCCCAATTGCATCAGGATGCGTTGACTTTGCCAATCGGCGGAAGGAAATCTTGACGGCAAGTGCAGAAGGCCGAGCAGGGAGACCAAGTACTCGCCACGCCTCTTCTACGCGCATTTTCGCTGCTGACATGGCCTACGAAACCTTAAGCAGCGAAAGCGATGCTGCTGGAGATACCGTGGCGAGTGCTGCGCCGCCCCGCGGATCGGCAAGGTTCACGATGCGATGCGCCTCGAGCGATGAGGCTGCGGCGACGCTGGCACCGATCGCCGCAAGTACGGCAACCGTTGCGACGCGCCCGGAGCGCGCCGCAGCATCGCCATCCTCGGTGCGCACCGCGATGCCGTAGCCCGGCAGGCCAACGAGGCAGAGCCCCTCAGCGCCTTGCTTCGCCACAACGAGACCCTCGCCGCCACGAATGAGATCGGTATCAAGAGAGCCTGCCCCAGAGATGAGGCGCGGGTTCTTGACGGCGGCGACGCGAACGCGCTCTAGAAGCGCGCGGTAGCGCTCTGGTACGAGTGGGTCGTGCGGGGTGGCCCAGCGCCGCGCCCCCTCAGCCGCCGCGCGAAGTGGAATCGCAGAGGTGGGGATAGCGCACCCATCCATCCCCCACGGGGCTGCATGCAGGTCAACGCTGAGCAACTCACCAACAACGGTGCGCAGCTCGCGCTGCACGGGATGATCAAAGGCGTCGTACCCGATCGGATCGAATCCACGTGCCTTCGCCAGCAGCAGGAGTGAGAGGTGCTGCCCAGAGCACATGTGCGCGAGCAGCTCACCGCTGCCACCACGCGAGCTCTGCGGACGGCCATGTACGAGGTGTGCTGGGTTCAGCCCGAAGGCCTCAACCATGCGCTGCGCCACCGCCGTGTGCTCGTCAGCGCCCGCATGGCTCGCCGAGGCGAGTGCGATCATCTCGTCGTCGAGCGTGAGGCCGGCCTCGTCTGCTGCGGCGAGCACCGCCACTGCGGTAAAGGGTTTCACCGAACTCCGCAGAGAGATCAGGCGATCTGGATCACCGACGCTTGCGGCGAGGCGGCCACCATCGGCCACCACCGCCACGTCACCGCGATGTGCCACCTCGGTGATCTGGCCACGCTGCACCACCGTAATCACTGGTGGTGGCACTCCCTCGCCGACGCGAGCGTCGCTCATGCCAGCCCGAGGGCCTTGTCAACCTCTGTCAGGCCGCGGTCGATCACATCAAACGCAAAGTCGAGCTCTTCGTTCGTGATGATGAGCGGTGGATTCGTGAAGAATCCATTCCATCGCACGATCGTATAGAGACCGTTCTTCCGAAAGAATGCTCCGAGCGCCAACATTTCTGGTGCGCTCGTATTGAACGCCGCGATCGGCTCTTGCGTCTTCGGATCGCGCACAAGCTCGATGATCCCGAAGAGTCCAATATTGCGAATTGGTCCGACGCAGGGGTGCTTCGCCTTCATCCGCTCGTGATGCGCACGGAGCGTCTTCCCCATCGTTGCGGCGCGGGCGATCAGGTCGTCCTCCTCGTAGACCTCGATGGTGGCGAGGGCGGTCGCGCAGGCGAGCGGATGGCTGTTGTAGGTCAGCCCACCACCGAACACCTTCTCGGCGAAGTGATCGGCGATCGGTCGTCGCATGCCAAGTGCACCGAGTGCCACATAGGCGCTGGTCAAACCCTTCGCCATGGTGATCATGTCGGGCACGACGCCTGAGTGGTCAATGGCGAACCACTTCCCCGTTCGGCCGAATCCGGCCATCACCTCGTCGGCAATCAGCAGAATGCCGTGGCGGTCGCAGATGTCACGCAGGCCCTGCATATAGCCATCGGGCGGAATGAGGATGCCGTTGGTGCCCACAACCGGCTCGACAATAATCGCGGCGACGGTCTGTGGACCTTCGAAGCGAATGATCTTCTCGGTCTCCGCAAGTACATCAGCAGCGGGGCGTGGCTCTGCAGCGCCGAATTCGTGGAAGTCTGGGATGCGGAAGATGCCAGGCATGCCGGGCTCCGCGAACCAGCGACGCGGGTCGCCTGTTGCGCTGAGCGCTCCAGAGGTTCCGCCGTGATACGAGCGATAGCGTGCGGCGATCTTGTGACGACCTGTGTAGAGGCGCGCGATGCGGAAGGCGTTCTCGACCGCTTCGGCGCCGCCGTTGGTGAAGAAGAAGGCGTCGATATCACCAGGGCAGATCTCGGCGAGCTTCGCGCCGAGTCGGGCGCGTGGCTCCGTTGCCATAAATGGGTTCGCGTAGGCCAGGGTGGCCGCCTGATCTGTGATGGCCTTCAGCACACGCTCATCGCCGTGGCCGATGTTGGTGCACATCAACTGGCTGTTGAAGTCGAGGAACTTCTCCTCTTCGGGGGTCCAGAACCAGGAGCCCTTCGCGCGGGCAATTGGAATAGGGTTCGCTGCAGCCTGCGCAGACCATTCGGTCATGGTGTGACGCTTCGAGAGAGCCACCATCTCTGGCCCACTCATTGGGGTTCTCTTGGCTGCGCTCATGGTCCCTCCCGCCGGTTAGGCGCAGACGCGCCCTCTTACCCCTCAGGATACCCCCCTTCTGGTGGTGCGTGGCGCGAGACAATCACGCCGTGGGCTGCGCTCGGGGCGCAGATCGGCGAGAATCTCGCCATGGGAACAACCATTGAAAGCTTGGCCGCACAGAGCGCCCCGGCCACCCTAAAGAACTTCATCAACGGGCACTGGGTCGCCTCCTCTTCGAGCGAGCGGCTGGTGGTGCCAAACCCGGCAACCGAGGCCCCCCTCGCCTACGTGCCCCTCTCCAATGCCGCCGACGTGCAGGCCGCCGTGGACGCGGCCCGAGCCGCCGCATTCGAGTGGGGGGAGATGCCGCCACCAGAGCGCGCCGGCTACCTCTTCAAGCTGCGCGAGGCGATGCTCGACAACCGCGAGGCGCTCGCCAAGCTCGTCACGACCGAGAACGGGAAGGTGCTGAGCGATGCCACCGGCGAGGTACGCCGCGGCATTGAGGTCGTTGACTTTGCCTGTGGCGCACCAACGCTCCTGATGGGCCAGAACCTCGACCAGGTCTCGCGCGGCATCGACTCCGAGATGGTGCGCTTCCCCGTCGGTGTCGTCGCGGGCATCACGCCGTTCAACTTCCCGTTCATGGTTCCCATGTGGATGCTGCCACTCGCGATCGCCTGTGGTAACTCCTTCATCTTGAAGCCGTCCGAGCGCACCCCAATCTCGGCACAGCGCATCATTGAGATCTGCGAAGAGGCCGGCATTCCGGCGGGCGTTGTTGGCTTGGTGCATGGCGCCGTTGAGACGGTCACCAGCCTAATCACGAGCCCAGGTGTTGATGCGATCAGCTTCGTCGGCTCAGAGCGCGTGGCGCGCATCGTCTACGAGACGGCGGCGAAGAGTGGCAAGCGCGTACAGGCGCTCGGTGGCGCCAAGAACCACATCATCGCCATGCCCGACGCCGTGCTCGACCAGAGCGTGCCGAACATCGCGGAGTCTGCCTTCGGCAATGCGGGGCAGCGCTGCCTTGCAGGCTCGGTGCTCACCCTTGTTGGTGAGGCCCGTGAGCGCATGCTGCCACGACTCCTTGAACACGCTGACACGATCAAGATGGGATTCGGCCTTGATGCTGGCATCTCGCTCGGCCCCGTGATTCGCGGTGAGGCGCGCGAGCGGATTCACCGACTGGTCGACGAAGGGGTCGCCGCTGGCGCCAAGATGCTGCGTGACGGACGCGGCACCGGCCCCGCAAAGGGCTACTTCGTTGGCCCAACGCTGCTTGAGATCGCACCAACGTCGCCGCTCGCACGCGAGGAGCTCTTCGGGCCGGTCCTCTCCGTGCTCTACGCCAAGGACCTTGATGAGGCGCTCCGCCTGATGGCCGAGACGAACGAGTACGGCAATGCCGCGAGCATCTACACCGCCTCCGGCTCTGCGGCGCGCGAGTTCAAGCGCAAGGCAACCTCGGGGATGCTCGGCGTAAATGTGGGTGTTGCCGCCCCAATGGCCTTCTTCCCGTTCAGCGGTCGACGCAAGAGCTTCTTCGGCGACCTGCACGCGACCGGTCGCGATGGGGTGGAGTTCTACACCACGAAGAAGGTCATTACCGCTCGCTGGTTCTAATCAAGAGCGCCGCTGGCGCTAGAGCAGATCGACGAGCTCTTTCACCGCATCTGCAGAGCGCTGGAAGGCGGCCGACTCATCAGCTGTGAGCGTGATCTCAATGATCTTCTCGATGCCGTTCCCACCAATCACGACAGGGACCCCTACGTAGAGTCCGTTCACGCCGTATTCGCCTTCTAGGAGCGCGGCACATGGAATCAACCGACGGCGATCGAGCAGGATGCTCTCCACCACTTCAAAGGTGGCGGCCGCTGGCGCGTAGTAGGCCGAGCCGGTCTTCAGTAGCTCAACGATCTCCGCGCCACCGCTGCGGGTGCGCTTGACGATCGCGTCGATGCGATCCGCGGCGAGGAACTCTGGTAGTGGAATGCCGCCGATCGATGAGTAGCGGGGCAGTGGCACCATCGTGTCGCCGTGGCCGCCGAGCACGAACGCCCGCACATCCTCAACGCTCACACCGGCCTCAGCGGCAATGAAGGTGCGATAGCGCGCGGAGTCGAGGGTGCCGGCCATGCCGATCACCCGGTGCTTCGGGAAGCCCGAGGCCTTCAGCGCCACGTGGCACATCGCATCGAGCGGATTGGTGACGACGACCAAGATGGCGTCGGGAGAACGCTTCGTTGACTCGGTTACAACGCTGCGCACAATGCCAGCGTTGGTGTTCAGCAGATCGTCGCGGCTCATCCCTGGCTTACGAGCGATGCCGCTGGTGACCACGATCACATCGGAGTTCGCCGTGTCGTCGTAGTTGTTGGTGCCGATGATGTGGGCGTCGTGACCCACGATCGGAGCCGCCTCGGCAAGGTCGAGCCCCTTCCCCTGTGGGAGCCCCTCAACGATGTCAATCAGGACGACATCGGCGAGCCCAGATTCAGCGATGCGCTGTGCAGTTGTGGCGCCAACGTTCCCTGCGCCAATAACGGTGACCTTGCGACGCTGAATCTTGGCCATGAGCCCTCCTCCCTCGGCGGTGTCGCCGAGCACGCTGATCCTACCGCTGGCGCCGCTTCTTGGCGGGGGCGGCAGTTCGCAGGCGCACGATGGCGACGGCCAGGGTGGCCAGTAAGACCGCCCCCATCACGAAGTAGGCGGTTGCAATGCCGCCCACCCGCCAATTCTCTAGTCGAAGGCCTTCAAGGGCGAGGCGGGTCACGCTGTACCAGGCGACAGCGCCGAGGCCGACCATGCCAGGAAGCAGATGCCCCTTGAGCCGCTGCCCGAGCGCGGGGAGGATCAGTGCGCCCGCCAGACCTGATAGTGACTCGTAGAGGAAGAGCGGATGGAACGTTGCTGCGTCGCCGAGCGTTGCACACGAGACGCTGATCGCACGATGGACGCAGTCAATCGCGAGCCCCCAAGGAAGATCGGTCGGTGTGCCGTAGAGCTCCTGGTTGAACCAGTTCCCCCAGCGCGCAATTGCCTGCATCACCAGGATCGCCGGACCAGCAACGTCGACCCAGCCCCACGGCTCTTGGCGCCAGCGGCGCAAGATCACAACGAGGGCGATGGCTCCCGTGATGAGTCCGCCTGGTGCCCCAAGCCCCTCATACGGCGGGATGATCGCGGCAATGGGATTTGCCGCATAGAGGCGGTCCCACGCATCGACCACGTGATAGAGGCGGCCTCCGGCTAGTGCCGCAATCGAGATGATGATCAGCCCGTCAAGGATGAGCTTCTCGTTCAACGAGCGGCGACGCGCCTCGCGCACCATAAAGAGATAAGCCACCAGCAGGCCTACGGCGTACAGCACGCCGTACCAGCGAATGACGAGTGGTCCGAGCGCGATGAGTACCGGATCGGGTGGCAGCGGGAACATTTAGATGTTGACCCCGATCAGCGATCCAACGGCGTAGGTGATGGCTGCCGCTGCGGCGCCGATGGCGAGCTGGCGTAGGCCTGTATAGATTGCAGACTTGCCGGTCAACAGGCTCACCGCGGCGCCAACACCGAAGAGCGCGGCCGCCGTCAAGGCGATGCTGATCAAGAGTGCGGTGGACCCGCTCAGCAGGATGAATGGCAAGAGCGGCACAAGCGCACCGATCGCAAAGGCGATAAACGACCCGATGGATGCACCCCAAGGTGATCCAAGCTGCTCTGGGTCAAGGCCGAGCTCTTCGCGGACGAGCGTCTCAAGTGCAATCTTCGGATCGGCCATCAGGCGCTTGGCGATTGACTTCGCCTCGTCATCGGGGAAGCCACGCGCCTGATAGATCGCTGCGATCTCGGCCTCCTCCTCTTCGGGCATCGCCTCGAGCTCTGCGCGCTCCAGTTCGATCTGGCGCTCAAGGAGCTCGGTCTGACTGCGCATCGATACGTACTCGCCCGCTCCCATGCTGAACGCACCGGCAAGGAGGCCTGCGACGCCAGCAAGCACCACGAAGCCACCCTGGCCACTGGCCGTGGTCGCTCCGGCGATACCCATGACCAGGGCGGCGTTAGAGACAAGGCCGTCGGAGACGCCGAAGATGGTCGCTCGTAGCGTGCCGCTGTTGCCGGCGCGGTGCCACGGCTCGCGGGCCTTGGTCTCAGCGAGCCCAGCGCGATATGCACCCTCGCTCTTTCCAGCATCAAGTTCGCGCCAGATGTCGGCGTGCTTCGCCTCATCGGCGGCAATATCGGTGACCTCTGCAACGTCGCTGTGGGCGCCGTAGATCTCCTCTTCGTACCCTTCGAGCGCCTTGACCATGTCACTCACGGCACGTGTGCCGAAGAGTCGAGCGAGGAGCGTGATCTGGCGCACGCGCCAACTTGGGCGCTTGCTGGCAGGCACCTGCTCGCCGAGGCTGAGGAGCTTCGCCTCCCAGATGGCGGCGTGGCGGCGCTCACTTGTGGCGATGCGCTCAAAGGCGCTGCGCCGCGCAGGATCCTTCTCGATCTTGGCGAGGGCGTCGTACAAGAAGATTGCGTCGCGCTCTAAGGCGAGACCGGCGAGGCTTGCGGCGCGATCCTTGATCTCCTGCATTGGGGCTCCCCTCTTGCGCATTTGGTGCGCGTCGCCCCCATCGTAGCGCGCTGCGCAGGGCTAGGTCTGAAGCACCACCCACCCCTGATCGTCGACGCTCACCACGTGAACCCCGAGCGGAATCTCGGCCGGTGGATCGAGCGGCTCCCCGCTCTCCAAGTCAAATCGCGAGAGGTGCAGGGGGCAGGTCACGGTGGGTCGGTCAACGGTGGCTGGCGAGAGAAAGCCGCGATCCAGCTCGCAATACTCGTGGGTGCATACGCCGTCGACCGCTAGCAGCTTGCCGCCGCGATTCACCACCAGGATGGCCGCGCCACCTGGCCACGCAAGGCGCATCGTGCCGTCAGGAAGTTCTACTGCGGGGAAGAGGCGCTCTGCTGGCATCTGCGCCGGTTAAGAGGCGAGCGCCGCAGGCTGCTTCGCGAGCGCGGCATCAAGCTTCGCAGCAAGCACCTCGCGCAGGCGCTCAGCGTCGGCATCGAGCGGGAGTGCAGCAACGACGGGCTCGAGGAATCCCATCACGATGGTGCGGCGCGCTTCGGCATCGGTCAGCCCGCGCGAGCGGAGGTAGAAGATCTGGGCGGGATCGATTGGCCCAACGGAGCTCCCGTGCGCCGCGCGCTCGCAGTCAGGCTGGTCAATCCAGAGTGATGGGATCGCCACGCTGCGCGCCGTCTTCGAGAGGAGCATGCCGAACTCACCGAGATACGAGTTGGTGCCACGTCCGCTGCGTGGAATCGTCGTGACCCCCTTGATGTAGCCGCGCGCGTTCCCGGCAAACACACCCTTCGCCAACAGGTCGCCGACCGTCTTCTGGCCGGAGTGCAGGCTGTAGGTGGTGAGGTCGTGGATCTGATCGCCGGCGCCGAAGACCACCTCAACCTGGCGCACGCCAGATCCATCGCCCGAAAGCAGGTGATCGATGCGCCCACGCACCAGCCGTGCGCCGACCTGCGCCACGGTGAGCTGCAGCTGTGCCTTCTCGCCGAAGGTGTGACGACGGACCGTCACATAGGCACGGTCTTCAGGAAGGTCTTGAATTGACGAGAGCGCCAACGACGCGCGGGCACCGAGCGTGATCTCGCTACTGATCGCCAAGAGTGAGGTGGCGACGCCGGGCACGGCGGCGCTGCCGCTGATCTCTTCCACGATCGAGGCCTGTGCGCCATCGCCAAGCTGTACGGCGATGCGGGCAAGGAGCGAGGAGCCAGACTCTGGGGCGACGACGCGAATAACGATCGGTGCGCTCAGGCGAGCGGCGTTGAGCGTGATCGAGACGCCAGCGTTCCAGAGTGCGGCGACGAGCGCAGCGGTGCGGTCCTCGCTGGCGCCACCCATCGGTGTGGATGGACTAAGCGGCGTGGCACTCAAGCCCGCGGCGATGGCCTCCGCACCAAGGTAGGCGCCAACACCGGCACTTGAAATCTCAATCAGTGCAGCGGCGCCCTCTGGCAGCGCAGTGGCGGGTAGGGGGCGAATCTCTTGTGGGAGCGGGGCGGGCGCGGCGCGCTCTACCTCTGCCGCTCGCAGGTCGACGTATCCGGTGAAGAGCAGGTTCGACTCCGTTGGCAGGGCGTGAAACGCGGCGAGTGCCACCGTGCGCTCAGGTAGGCCGGCGCCCCCTGGGCTGAGCGTGGTGATCATGTCGGTTGTCGCCCACTCGAGGGGGAGATCAGCGAGAGCGCGACGGGTCACCCGAGGGCCCCCTCCATCTCGAGTCGAATCAGGCGATTGAACTCAAGGGCGTACTCCATCGGCAACTCCTTGGTGAAGACCTCAAGGAAGCCCTGCACGATCAGATTCGTTGCCTCGTTCTCCGTCATCCCACGGCTCATCAGATAGAAGATCTGATCATCAGAGACGCGCCCGACCGTCGCCTCGTGGCTCATTGAGGTGTCGTCCTCTTGAATATCGATGTATGGATATGTTTCGGAGCGGCTCCCCTCATCGAGAATCAGCGCATCGCAGCGCACGCTGGTGGTGACACCGGTTGCACCAGGCGCCACGCGAACCGTGCCGCGGTAGGTTGCCACGCCGCCATCCTTGCAGACCGACTTGCCAACAATTCGACTCGTCGTATTGGCTGCGAGGTGTATCGCCTTCGCGCCGGTGTCTTGACGCTGACCCTTTGAGGCGACAGCGACAGAGACGATTTCGGCGTGCGCCTTCTCGCCAAGCAGGTAGATGCCTGGGTACTTCATGGTGAGCTGTGCGCCTGTGTTGGCGTCAATCCACTCAACGGTGGCACCGGCGTGCGCGTGCGCCCGCTTCGTCACCAGGTTGTAGACATCGTTCGACCAGTTCTGAATCGTGGTGTAGCGAACCTTGGCACCCGGAAGTGCAATCACCTCAACGACGGCGACATGCAGTGAGTCGGTAGCCCAGTTTGGCGCGGTGCAGCCTTCGATGTAGTGCAGGCTTGCGCCCTCGTCTACAACGATTAGGGTGCGCTCGAACTGCCCGGTGTTCTGTCCGTTGATGCGGAAGTAGGCCTGCAGTGGGAGTGGCACCTCAACGCCCTTCGGCACATAGACGAACGAGCCACCCGACCAGACGGCCGAATTGAGGGCGGCAAACTTGTTGTCCTCTGCTGGAATAACGGTGCCGAAGTACTTCTTGAAGATCTCTGGGTACTCCTTCATCCCCTGGTCGGTACCCATGAAGACGACGCCGAGCTTCTGCAGGTCTTCGCGCACGGAGTGGTAGACAACTTCGGAGTCGTACTGCGCGCCAACGCCCGAAAGGAACTTACGCTCCGCCTCAGGGATGCCGAGTCGCTCGAAGGTCTTCTTGATCTGGTCGGGGACGTCGTCCCACGACTTCTCTTCTCGCTCAGATGGCTTGCGGTAGTAGACGATCTTCGAGAAGTCGAGCTTCGTGAGGTCGCCGCCCCACATCGGCATCGCACGGGCCTCAAAGTGCTTGTAGGCGCGGAGGCGATACTCCAGCATCCAGGCTGGCTCATCCTTCGTCTCGGAGATCTCCCGAACCGTGGCCTCGGTCAGGCCGGCCTTCGTCTCGCGCAGGTAGGTGATGTCGTCGTGGAAGGCGTACTGCTCCCGTTCGTCGCGAACCGTCTCCTTAGCGACCGTCATGGAGCCTCCTCTT
>SHYI01000065.1 GCA_009692905.1 Chloroflexota bacterium | reverse complement strand
TCAGGAGGGTGTGCGCACCGGCATCACAACGTGCAGGTAGTCGCGACCGTCAAGCGGGCGAAGCAACCCGGGTGCGACAGGGCCGGTGAGCTCGAGTGAGAATTGATCGGCCTCAACGCGTGAGAGCACATCAACGAGATACTTAGCGTTGAATGCGATCGTTGTTCCCTCGCCCTCAACCTTCGCCTCGATGTGTGCCGCGTGGTCGCCGACATCAGCCGCTGCGGTGATGTCGATAGCGCCGCCACCGGTGGTAGAGATTGCAAAGCGCACGATGTGCGCTGATGCGTCGGCAACAACTTGCGCCAGTTTTACTGCTGAGAGGAAGCTGTCTCGGTCAAGCGTCACCTTAGTGGTGTGGCTTGTTGGAACAACCTGCTGGAAGTTTGGGAACTGCCCCTCAATCAGACGGCTCACCAACATGGTGTCGCCGAGCTTGAACTGCAGCTGGTTCTTCGTTGGGGTGAATGTGATCTCAACAAGATCTTCAACATCGGAGAGGAGGCGCAACAGCTCTGCATATGACCGAGCGGGCACGATCAGGCTTGTCTCTGGGGCCGCCTCTGCGAGCGGTGCACCAGCAACGGCGATGCGATAGTTGTCGGCGGCGGCGAATGTCGCCTTCTCGCCGGTGAACTTTGTCAGCACGCCGGTGAGGATCGGTCGCGCCTCGTCACCAGCGGCGGCGAAGACGGTCGACTCAAGTGCGGCCTTCAGCGCCTTCTGTGTGATGCGCGCTGTTGGTCGCTCGCTGGCGGCGCCCACCGGTGGGTAGTCATCGGCGGGTGTGGCGCGAAGGTGTGAGGCGTTCCGGCCACACTTGATCTGCACGCGCCCGTCAGCAAGGAGTGAGAGGTCGATCTTCTCGTTCGGCAGGCCGTTCACCACATCGGCGAGCAGCCGGGCCGGGATGGTGGTGGAGCCCTTCTCTTCAACCTTCGCTGGAACCCAGTGGGTGATCGCAATGTCGAGGTTTGTGGCGACAAGGCGAAGCCCGCCATCCTCGGTACCAAGGTAGACGTTCGACAGGATTGGCAGGGTGTTGCGGGTCGCCACGGCATGGCCAACGATGGCGAGTCCGCGGGCTAGGTGCTCCTGGATTGCTGAGAGCTTCATCGGTTCCTCCACATATCGGTTCCCTCTCTAGGGTAATAGTGTCTTAGTTGTTTTAACTCGTCATCACCGTATTAGTACTGTGGGCGGCGTGGAGAGCCGTGCTCACCTTCGCACAAACGGGCCGTGGGAAGGGCCCCTCTCCGCGTGGAGAACCCTCACCCGGCCCCCTGAGGCACCCCCTAGGCTGGGGAGACCTTGCGGAGAACCACACCGGGTTACCCACACCTCTCTTCACACCCTCCCAGAAAAACCCCCACAAAACCACACCTAGAGGGGCTTTATCCACGAGATTTCCACACCTGTGGTGGGGGCTACGGGCGGGCGGCAACCCCTTGGCCGAGGCGAAGAAGGGCTTCGCGTAGCAAGGCAACCTCTCGGCGCAGCTCGCCGTCGTAGCCCATCTCCCGTTCAATCTTGGTGCAGGCGTGAATGATGGTCGAGTGGTCGCGACCGCCCAAGGCGGCCCCAATGCGAACGAGCGAGGCGTCGGTCTCCTCGCGGGAGAGGTACGCCGCGATCTGCCGTGGGGTCACAATCTCCCGGTCGCGCTTCGGTCCACGGAGCTGCTCAACCGTCAGGCTGAAGTGCTCGGCGACGGTGGCGACCACCTGCTCTGGCTCAAGGATGCGCTTCGGGTTCGGATAGACAGCCTCGTTCAGTACGCGCGCTGCGAGCTCCATCGTGACCGGCATGCCGCTGAGTCGACCAACAGCGACAAGTCGCGTCAGTGCGCCTTCAAGCTCACGCACGTTGCTCTGCACGCGGCGCGCAACCTGCTCAACAACATCGTTTGCAACGATGACGCCACTCTCTTCCGCCTTGGCGCGCAAGATTGCGATGCGCGTCTCAAGATCTGGCGACGAGATGTCGGCGATGAGGCCCCACTCAAATCGCGAGCGAAGGCGCTCCTCGAGCAACGAGATCTCTTTCGGTGTGCGATCCGACGTCAACACAATCTGCTTCCCGGCGGAGTGCAGCGCGTTGAAGGTGTGGAAGAACTCTTCCTGCGTGCGCTCCTTATCGGCGAGGAATTGAATGTCATCAATGAGCAGCACATCGATCTTTCGGAAGCGCGAACGGAATGCCTCTGCGCCACCCTGCTGAATGCTGGTGATGAACTCATTCGTGAACGCTTCGCCTGTGATGTAGAGCACCTGGCGCTTCGGTGAGCGCTCCGCAACAGCGTTGCCAATGGCGTGCAACAGGTGTGTCTTACCGAGGCCGGTGCCGCCGTACAAGAAGAGCGGATTGTATGCACCGCCAGGTCGCTCGGATACAGAGAGCGATGCTGCGTGTGCGAGACGATTTGCCGCGCCAACAACATACGTCGCGAATGTGTAGCGAGGATTCAAGTTCGTTGCACGCGTTGGCACATCACGATCAATGATGCGCACGCTCTCTTGTGGTGCGGTGACGCGTGGTGCCGTGTCGGCAGAGGCGACACCCTTCCCCTTCGCGGCGAGTGCGCCGTGCGCGTCGAGCTCAGCGTCGCTCACCACCTCTACGGAAAGAGTCACGCTGTAGCCAACAACCTTCGCCAACGTTTGTGCGATCAGGGAGCGATAGCGCTCATCAACCCAATCTTTTGCGAACCCGGACTGGACGCCGACAACAAAGGTGGCAGTCGACTCGTCGACACGAAGAAGTGCGGTGCGGCGGAACCAGGTCTCGAAGGTGGCCTGCGAAAGGCTGATCTCCAGCTCTCCGAGGACCGCGCGCCAGACCTGTCGTTGATCCATTCCGCAGCGCCCCCCTTTGTCCCGTTGGTGTACGCCACCAACATCGCGGCAGAAGGGCGAGTCGCCGAGGAGTCGGCGGTACCACCCTGGTGCAAGATTGAGTCTGTGCTGACCGGCTTACGCCAGCCCCTCCCACAGCCCCGCGAGAGAGACCAACCGACGGTGTGATGTCGGTCAGGCCCTTTGTGGGGAGGCGCAGAATAGCACCCACGGCGCTTCCTGCAACCCCAGGCGCACCCCGATTTTGGATACCCCCTAGGGGTATCTGGCTAAATCCCCGTTACAGGGGCAGCAATTGACACCGCCGCCTGCAAGGAACGATACTTCCCCTCTCAGAACCGCCCTCCTCGCGGCCTGAGTGAAAACTAGGAAGAACCCCTTGGGGGCCACCGCCGACGAAGGCAACCGTGGCACTTGAGACCACCGGATCGGAGCGATACCAATGAAGCGAACGTATCAGCCGAAGAAGCGCCAGCGGTTCCGCGAGCACGGATTCCGTAAGCGCATGTCGACAACGTCCGGCCGCCGGGTTCTTGCCCGACGCCGTGCACGTGGTCGCAAGCGCCTCACCGTCTGATCAAGGCGGCGCGTACGCGCCCCAGGAGCATCGACATGTTGCGCACACCCTCTGACTTCGCCGCGCTAAGCGCCGCACCCGGCGTTACCACGCCGCTGCTCGGCGTTCGCCATCGCACCGTCGCCGTCACAGAGAGCACCGCGTCACTCCGACTCGGCATCGCAACGAGCCGCAAGGTAGGGAACGCCGTGGTGCGCAATCGCATCCGCCGTCGACTGAAGAGCATCGCGCGCGAGCTTGCACCACAGGTGCGCCCTGGCGCAGAGATCCTGATCGGCGTTCGTGCCGCTGCAAGCACCGCAACCAGCGCCGAGCTGCGCGCCGCGCTCACCGAGTGCCTGCGCCGCGCCCGACTCGTTGAGGTCTCTGCATGACCGCGCTGCGACGTGTTGCCAATCTTCCAGCGGTTGCTGGAACACTGTTGATCAAGGGATACCGCGTGTTGTTCTTTTGGCTCCCGTCGAGCTGCCGCTTCGAGCCGAGCTGCTCGCGCTACACAGAGGAGGCGATCTTGAAGTACGGACTGCTCAAAGGTTCATGGATGGGGGCCAGGCGCATCGCGCGCTGCTCGCCACTCAGCGCTGGCGGATTGGATCCGGTCCGATGAGCCGCCACACGATGAAGGTCATCGCACTGCTCGGCTTCACAACCCTCCTGGTTGCCGCCTGCGGCGCTGACGGCGCAACGGCGAGCGTTAGCCCAACCCCGTTCCCACCGCTCGTCCCTGCTGCGCCAGGCGCGGATCCGTTTAGCCTGCTCGCCTGGCTCTTCACGCCAGTCTTTCAGGCGCTCTTCGTAGGACTCGTGCTGCTCGATCGCCTCACTGGCGACATTGGCATCTCAATCCTGATCTTGACGCTCATCATTCGCATCATCCTGATCTCGCCATACCGCAAGCAGCTGGTCTCACAGAAGCGCACCCAGCTCCTCGCGCCAGAGGTGGCCGAGATTCAGCGACGCTATAAGGGCGACAAGGTCAAGATT
This sequence comes from Chloroflexota bacterium, assembly GCA_009692905.1. Lineage (GTDB taxonomy): Bacteria > Chloroflexota > Limnocylindria > Limnocylindrales > Limnocylindraceae > Limnocylindrus. The sequence goes on along the minus strand of SHYI01000065.1, from coordinate 1,271 downwards.
CAACAGGCGCAGATGGAGCTCTACAAGTCGCGTGGCGTCAGTCCATTCGGTGGCTGCCTTCCAACACTGCTGCAGTTCATCGTGTTGATTCCGATGTACACCGTGATCTCCAACGGCCTCACGACCCCAAATCCTACGGCCATGCTGAGCGTCTTCGGATTCAACGTTGGTGACGCAGTTGGCCTGGTGTGCGCAAACGGTCTCGGCACGGCGACCTACGACAACATGAAGCCATGCATCGAAGCAACGGTGCCGTGGCTCGGTGGGCTCAATGCCTCGCTGCCGTCAGTCATTGACGTCGCTGGGTTCGGCGTCTCGATCCTCGCAGTCATCAGCGCACTTCTCCAGGTCATTCAAACACGCATGGTGATCAATCCAAATGCGTCGAAGAACGATCCAATGTCAGGCGCCCAGGGTCAGACCATGGTGCTCCTGCCACTCATTTCGGTACTGTACGGCGGGATTCTTCCCGCCGGCCTGTTCATTTACTGGATCTCGTCCACGCTGTTCTCGATCGGGCAGCAGTACTTGATCCTCGGCTACGGTGGGCTCTTCCCGCTCTTCGGCTGGATGCCCGCCTTTGCCGTTAACCATGCCCCGCGTTTCCCAGTGGCGATGCCGGAATTGATTCCGGATGCTCCTGGGGAAGTTGTGGCACCACACGAGCGAACGGAGCTTGACCGCGCCGCATCAGCGGCCGCCACGATCCGTTCGGCGAAGAAGCGCGACCGACATGGTCGACGAGGGAGTAAGTAATGGCGAACGAGAGCGCATATCAGGAGTTCACCGGGAAGAGCGTTGAAGAGGCACTGAAGGGCGCCTGCGAGGCGTTCAAGGTTGGCATCGGCGATCTCGACTTCGAGATCATTGCCCCAGGGTCGCGCGGCGTGCTCGGCATGGGCGCTGAGCCTGCCCGCATCGTCGCTGCGCCAATCAGCGCACTCGGCGGCGCCGCGCCAAAGCGTGCCGGCGAGTCAAGCCGCCCAGCACCAGCACCAGCACCGGTTCGCGAAGAGCGTGCGCCGCGCCCAGCACCACGCAGTGATGCACCCGTAGAGCGAGCCGCTGCACCGCAAGCTGCAGCACGCCCAGCGCCACGCGGCGACCGTGCCCCACGACCTGAGCGTGCACCGCGCCCCGAGCGCGCGCCACGTGAGGATCGCGAGCCACGAGAGCGACGCGAGCGCAGCGAGACGACGCCAGAGATGATCAGCGGCGGCAAGGAGATCCTTGAGACGCTGGTGAAGCACCTCGGCTTCGAGGCCGAAGTG
>SHYI01000064.1 GCA_009692905.1 Chloroflexota bacterium | reverse complement strand
TCGCCGACGCCGCGATGGAGGTTGTTGCAACGAGCGGAGCGACCGTGCACGAAGTGCGGGTGCGCGTACGCAAGCCTGAGGCTGCTGTTGCGGCGCCGATTGATTGGGCCGGTGTTGAGGTTGTACGCAAGCCGTAAGGCCAGCGACGCATCAACCTACTCGGTTGGGCGAATCCCCAACTCCACCGTGATCGTGATTGATGAGCCATCGCGAAGCACGGTCAACGTAATTGTTGCGCCAGGCGAGTACTGCACCAACAGATCCTGTAGCGGGTGCGCCTCGTCAATTTCTGTCTCGTTGACGGCGGTGATGATGTCACCGCTCTTCAGTCCTGCCGCCTCAGCTGGGCTGCCGGAGATGATTGGCGATGTGGTTCCGTCAGCGACGATCCATGCACCGGCGCTGACAGAGAGACCATTCTCAGTGGCAATACGCAGATTGAGTGCCGTGTAGCGCACGCCGATCCACGGTCGCGACAGCGGGATGCCCGCGAGCGCCTGCTCAAGGATCGGTCGAGCGATATCAATTGGAATTGCGAATCCAATGCCAGCTCCCTCTGTAGAGATTGCGGTGTTGATGCCGATCACGGCACCGCTTGAGTCGACCAGTGCGCCACCAGAGTTTCCTGGGTTGATTGCGGCGTCTGTTTGAATGAGGCCGTTGATGGATCCGCTCTCCGTCGTGATGTCACGGCCGAGTGCCGAGACAATGCCAGCGGTAACAGAGTTGGTATAGACACCGAGTGGTGAGCCGATTGCAATCGCGGTCTGCCCAACCTTGATGCCACCAGAGCGGCCGAGTGTTGCCGTAGGCAGCCCGGCGGCGTCAATCTTTACGACAGCAAGATCGGTAAGGGTGTCAACGCCGTAGACCGTGCCAGTAAAGTCTCGGCCATCTTTGAGGTGAACAAGAATGGAGGTCTCGCCGGCAACAACGTGCTTGTTCGTCACAATCCAACCATCAGCCGAATAAATCACACCAGAGCCGATGGAATCACCATCAACTGTGGTGACCTCAAGGGTGACGATTGCTGGAGAGACCCGCTCTGCAACAGCAACAATCGCCGACTGCTCGGAGACCAGTGTCTGTCGAATCTGCGTTGTGATGTCACCACCAGAGAGGCCATCGAGCAGGAGAATCGTCGCCGCAACGCCACCGCCAGCGCCAAAGAGCAGCGAGAGGGCGAGCATCCCGGCGATCGCGCCGCGGCTGAGCGATCCGTTTCCGGCACGAAGCGAATTGCGCGCCGCCTGTAGGGGGCCACTCTCTCGCCTGATCCAGGCGGCTGGTCCCGTGGCTGGCTCTGGCTCAAATCGAAGTGGCGAGCGCCGCTTCACTGGAGCCTTCGTCACCCTCTTTGGGGCGGCGGGGGTGCGCTTCGCTTTCTCAACCACGTTGCGTCTCCTTTGGATCTTCGGCGCTCTCAGGTGCCACGCTCAATGAGGCGGGCGTCTCACTCACCGTAGAGGATGGGGGATCGGCACGTAGAACACTGCGAAGGCGGAGTGAAGTTTTCGCAACCTCACCGAGGAGGGCTGCGGCACGCCGACCGAAGCTCACGAGCGTGGCTGGTCCCGCCTCAGTTAGGGGAGCCTCAGGGACCTCCTCCTCAACCGCCTCGGGGTCGGCTGGGAAGGTGAGGGCGAAGCTCGTCCCCTCGCCAGGGAGGCTTTCGACCACGATGCGCCCAGCGTGCATGTCCACGATCGACTTCACGATCGCCAGGCCGAGGCCAGAGCCCGTGGCTCGGGCGGCCCGGCTCGCCGCCGCCAGGCCCTCGGTACCGCGGTAGAAGCGATCGAAGATGCGTGGCAGCTCGTCCGACGAGATGCCGACCCCCGTATCGCGGACGGTCACCGTCGCGGCCCCGGTTGAGAGGAGTTGTACCGAGACAAGGACGCTGCCACCTCGCGTGGTGAACTTCAGCGCATTAGCGACGAGGTTGGCAACAGCCTGCCCCACGAGCGCGGCGTCGTGTCGCACGAGCACCTTACGCGTCGGCACCCGCTCGTCAACCGCAACACCAACCCGGCGCGCGCCTGCCGCCGCCTGCTCGACGGCCAACTGCACGCTGGCACGCATGTCAGCAACAACGAACACTGGTCGCGCGATCCCCGCATCAAATCGTGAAAGCTCAAGAATGTTTGACGTCAGCGAGTCCATCCGCTCGAGCTGCCGACCAGCTTCAATGAAGAGCTTCTTTCGTGTCGCCTCGTCGGTCCCTGAATCTTGCAACAAGTCAACGAACGCGCGCAGCGCAGCGAGCGGCGTGCGGAGCTCGTGCGAAACATCGGCAAGATGCTCCTGCCCGCGGTCTCGCTCGCGGCGGAGCGCCTGCATTGAACCCTGCAGTCGGTCGGCCATGAGATTGAACTGATTGAGCAGCGCCACCATCTCGTCGTTTGCTGCGACCTCAATGCCGGTAGGCACGCGAGCAGAGAGATCACCATCACTAATCGCCGTCGCTGTTTCAGAGAGAAGCTGCACCGGCTTTGCGAATCTTGCTGCAGCGATTGTTGAGATGATGATGGCAACAATCATTGCGAGAATCCCAACAAAGGTGATCGTGCCGGTGATTCCCGCCAGGCGCCATTCACGTGTGGTGAGTGGCGAGATCAGGGTGACCTCAATGCTGATGGATGATGGCGCGCCGCCAATGATCACCACGCTCGGTTCCAGCTGAATTGAGTCACGCGCCTCCCCAGGCTCAAGCACCGCCCCGTCGGAGCTGATCTGGAACTCCGATTCAGCCGCAGGAGAGAAGAACTCTTTATCAGGATTCCAGGTGCCAAATCGAACGCGGACATCTGCACGAGCAATGCCTAGCGCGAGCTGCTGCAACTCTGGATCCTGCAACAAGAAGCGCTCACGCACCTTCTCGTTGAGCTGCCCTTTGCTATCAATGATGTCGTCAGTCCCTGCAACGCTCTGCGCGAGACTGCGAATGGCGCTTGATACGGCGGCCGTTCGAGCCGTCTGTGCCGCGCGCTCTTGTGTCTCAAACTCTTGTGAGACTCGGTCAACAACAAGATACGCAGAGAGCACGAGGGAGATCGCCACAATGCTGAGGAAGGCGATGGTGAGGCGAGCGCGCAGCCCTCGGGGCGGTACGCCGTAAAAGGAGTCGGTAAGCGGGCTCAGGCGCCGCTCCGTTCACCACGATCGCTGCGGTCAGAGAAGCTGTACCCCACACCACGAACGGTCAACACGAAGCGTGGCTTGGCGGGATTCGGCTCAACCTTGTCGCGCAAGTGGCTGACGTGCACGTTGATCGTCTTCTCGTCACCGGCAATCGCGGCGTCGTAATCGCGCACCCGTTCAAGAAGGTCGCGCCGGCCAAAGACGCGACCCGGCTTCTCAGCAAGGATGCGCAGAATTTCAAACTCTGTTGGGGTGAGGGTGATGCGCGCGCCACCACGTGTGACCTTGCGGCGCTCAAGGTCAATCACCAGATCTTCGGCACGAATGACCCGCCCACCCATCGCATCGGCGAGGTCGCCGTAGGCACGGCGCAGATGCGACTTCACCCGAGTGAGCAGTTCGCGAACTCGGAAAGGCTTCGTCATGTAGTCGTCGGCGCCAAGTTCAAGGCCGAGGATGGTGTCGACCTCCTCATCGCGGGCGGTCAGGATGATGACGGGGGCCTTGGAGCCCCCAGCGCGCAGTCGGCGCAGGAGCTCGAAGCCGTCGATCCCAGGGAGGCGCACGTCGAGGATGAGTAGGTCGGGGGCCTGCTTCATGCCGATCTCGAGGCCCTTGTCGCCGGTCGCGGCCATGAGCGGCAGGTACCCCTCGCCCTTCAGCGCCACCTCAAGGGCGAGCGCGACGGCTGGATCGTCTTCAACAACAAGGATCGTGGCTGCCATGCTCCGATGCTACACCCCTGACGGGGCTATCCTTCGCCTCGTATGAGCACGCCAAGCGTCCCCCAGGTGATGAACGGCAACCTAACGCCTGCTGCCACCCTCGCGGTGAAGGAGCGCGGCAAGGCCCTCCTGAGCCGACCCACCCTGAATAAGGACACCGCCTTCAGCCGTGAGGAGCGCCGCCTCCTCGGCCTCGATGGGCTCCTCCCCGCGTCGATCCTGACCCTCGAGGAGCAGGTCGCCGTGGAGCTGGTCAAGATCCGCCGGAAGCAGGACCCACTCGAGCGCTACATTGGCCTCGCCGCACTGCAAGATCGCAACGAGACCCTCTTCTATCGCCTCCTCGTTGAGAACGTCGAAGAGTTCCTGCCGATCGTCTACACGCCAACCGTCGGCGAGGCGTGCAAGCGCTGGAGTCAAATCTGGCGTCGTGCACGCGGCGCATGGATCACGCCCGAGGATGCATCGCGAATTCCTGAGCTGCTGCGCAATGCATCTGGTGGCGCAGAGATTCGCCTGATCGTTGTCACCGACAACGAGCGCATCCTTGGCCTCGGCGATCTCGGCGTTGGTGGCATGGGAATCCCAATCGGCAAGCTCTCGCTCTATACCGCCGCCGCGGGGATTCAGCCAACGTGGGCACTTCCAGTCTCGCTTGATGTTGGTACCGACAACAGTGAACTGATTGCAGATCCAAATTATCTTGGACGCCGAACGCCGCGACTGCGTGGCGCCGAGTACGACGCATTCGTTGAGAGTTTCGTCCATGGTGTGCAGGCGGCGTTCCCTGGCTGTGTCATTCAGTGGGAAGACTTCAAGCAGCAGAACGCGATTCGCATCCTTGAGCGCTACCGTAACACCGTCCCCTCGTTCAACGACGACATTCAAGGGACGGGCGCTGTCGCACTGGCCGGCATAATCGCGGCGATTGTTGCGGGTGGCGGATCAGGTACGGGCAAGATTGAAGATCAACGGATTCTCTTCTACGGTGCTGGCGCGGCAACGCTCGGCATTGCGCGACTCTTGCGCTTCACGCTGGCTGCTGCCGGCCTGCAGGGATCGGCACTTGATACCGCAATCATCGCCCTCGACTCAAAGGGCGTCGTACACGAAGGGCGTGCTGAGCTGGGTGACGGCAAGAGCGAGCTCGCACTTTCAGCCGCCGCCGTTTCGGCTCTCGGCATCGCTGACTTATTGGGTGCCGATCTTGCTGAGGTGATTCAACAGGTGAAGCCGACGATCTTGATTGGCACGAGCGGCCAAGCCGGCGCATTCACTGAGCCTGCGATTCGCGCGATGGCGGCGTCCGCAGCTGCGCCACTGATCTGGCCGCTCTCAAATCCAACCTCATGTGCCGAGGCAACGCCGAGTGACATCTTCGCCTGGAGCGACGGCCGCGCTGTGGTCGCAACAGGCTCACCATTCGATCCAGTGATGGTTGGTGGCACATCGCGAACGATTAGCCAGGCAAACAATGTCTACATCTTCCCAGGCGTTGGCCTTGCGGCGATCGCCGGGAGACTGAAGTCAATCCCAGATGAAGCCTTCACCGTTGCGGCCAAGACACTCGCCGCGCTGACGGCGCAGAGTGCCCCTGCAGGAGGCGCGCTCTATCCGCCGCTTGCGGACCTGCGCTCCATTAGTCGCGCCATCGCCATTGCCGTTATTGAGGCGGGCGCAGCGGCAGGGTGGGCCTCGGCCGCCGATGGGGCGCGTGCCGCCGATCTCGTTGACGGGGCAATGTGGAGCCCGAACTACCGCACCTACGTTCCCGCCTAAACTACAAAGAGCGAAAGGAGGAGTCATGCGAATCGGCGTCTTGCGCGAAACAGCCTCAGGCGAGCGACGCGTTGCCCTCGTTCCCGATGCCGTCACCAAGCTGGTGGCGGCTGGCCACCAGATCGTTGTGCAGCGAGGCGCCGG
>SHYI01000063.1 GCA_009692905.1 Chloroflexota bacterium | reverse complement strand
CTCTACATCCTTGACGAGCCATCGATCGGCCTGCACCAGCGTGATAACGCTCGCCTGATTGCCACGCTGATTCGGCTGCGCGACCTCGGCAATACGGTGCTGGTGGTTGAGCATGATGAAGAGACGATTCGCACTGCAGACTGGGTCGTAGATATTGGACCCGGCGCAGGCGAACATGGCGGTCGCTTGATTTCGAACGGCACGTTCAAGGAGCTCCTTGAAGCGAAGGACTCCATTACTGGCGCCTACCTTCGTGGTGACCGCTCGGTGGCGGTGCCGAAGACGCGTCGTAAGGGGAGCGGCAAGGCGATCACGGTCAAGGGGGCGCGAGAGCACAACCTGCGCGAGATCGACGTCGCCTTCCCGCTCGGTGAATTCGTTGCCGTAACTGGCGTCTCGGGGAGCGGCAAGAGCACCCTCGTCACCGACATCCTGCAGAAGGCGCTCGCGCGCAGGTTGCACGGCGCGAAAGAGCGACCAGGGGCGCACGATAGGATCACGGGCCTCGACGAGATCGACAAGGTGATTGAGATTGACCAGAGCCCAATCGGCCGTACGCCGCGCTCGAATCCTGCCACCTACGTCGGTCTCTTCACGCCGATCCGCGAGCTCTTCGCCGCCACGCAAGAGGCACGCCTCCGCGGCTATGCGGCGGGCCGCTTCTCCTTCAACGTCAAGGGTGGCCGCTGCGAGACCTGTTCTGGTGACGGCATCTTGCAGATTGAGATGCAGTTCCTCCCCGATGTCTATGTGCCCTGCGAGACGTGCCAGGGGAAGCGCTACAACCGCGAGGCGCTCGAGGTGACCTGGAAGGGGATGACCATCGCCGATGTGCTGGAGCTGCAGGTGGAGGATGCCCTCGAACGCTTCTCCGCGGTGCCAGCGATTCGTAATCGCCTCAAGACGCTGAGCGAGGTGGGCCTCGGCTATCTCCGCCTCGGGCAGTCGGCAACGACGCTCTCGGGCGGCGAGGCGCAGCGGGTCAAGCTCGCCACAGAGTTAGCCCGTCGCTCAACCGGCCGCACGATGTATATCCTCGACGAGCCAACCACGGGGCTGCACTTCGCCGATGTCGATCGCCTGCTGCATGTTCTGCATCGACTTGTTGATGGCGGCAACAGCGTCATCGTGATCGAGCACAACCTTGATGTGATCAAGACCGCAGACTGGGTGATCGATCTTGGACCCGACGGCGGAAGCCGCGGTGGCGAACTCATCGCAGAGGGGACGCCTGAGCAGGTTGTAAAGGTGAAGCGCAGCCATACCGGTCGCTATCTCGCCCTTGCGCTGAAGGGCGAGCCGATCCACTCGCTGGAGTAGCGATGGCTGAGGCGCACCTCCCTCGACATGCCGATCCAGCACTCGACCAAGCCGGACTGCGCGCGGCGCAACTTCTTGAACGAATCCTTGATGAGCTGAGTGACGAACGCGCCCGCGCCAGATTCCTGCCATACCGCGCCTGGACGACGCAGCTCCGTGACGCCCACGGAGCAGCGCTGCGCAAAGGCGTTGTCGCCGTGCGCGCCGCCCTTGGGCCAGGGGATGGCCTTGCTGATATCGCCTCTGGTGAGGCGGTGATCGAGCTCCGCGAGGCGCTCGACGAGATCCTGCGCATCCTGAATCGCCGCGAGGCACTCCGTGGTCGTACTGGGGCGCGTGATGGCGCCTGAGCGGCTCCCCGCGCCAAGTGTCCCCGACGCAATCGCGGCGGCGCTCAAGGTTCTCCCTGACGCGCCCGGTGTTTACCTCTTCTCGGATAGTGCAGGAAAGATCATCTACGTCGGCAAGGCGACGCACCTTACCCAACGCGTTCGCAGCTACTGGCAGGCGGGTGGGGAGCCAGGCGCACACCGCATTCGCGATGCGATTGCAGAGGTTGCCACACTCGACTGGACGGTCACTGACTCCACGAAGGAGGCGCTCCTCCTCGAAGCCACCCTGGTCCGGCGGCATCTCCCTAAGTACAACATCCGTCTTCGTGATGATCGGAGCTACCCCTATATTCGCGTTACCGCTGATCCGTATCCACGCGTGGAGCGCACCCGGCGACTCGTGCGCGATGGCTCACGCTACTTCGGCCCATACACCACACCCGGTTCGGTGAATGCTGCCATGGAGGCGATCAAGCGCCTTTTTCAGTTCCGAACGTGCGAGGTTGTAATTAAGCCGATGGAGCGCGCATTAGAGCGGCCCTGTCTCCTCTATGATTTGAAGCGCTGCCAGGGCCCCTGCCTCGGCAACATCCCGGTGGCCGACTACCAACGTGAGATTGACGGGGTGCAACTCTTCCTCGGTGGTCGCTCCCGCGCCGCCATCACGATGCTCACCACGCGCATGGAGTCCGCCGCCGAGCGCGAAGCCTTTGAAGATGCCGCGCGTATCCGCGATGCGGTGCTCTCCCTAGAGACAACGTTTGACGAACAGAAGGTGCCGACCTCAGGACGACCTGACGAGGATGTGCTGGGGATCGCTCGCCACGGACGCCACATTGCCATCGCCTGTTTCCAGATTCGTGACTCAGCACTGGTGGGACGCGATGTGCATCGAGTGGAGGCTGGGGATTCAGGTGACGCAGAGCTCCTGGCAGGGTTTGCTGCGAGTTACTACGCACGCGCAGGGGAGATTCCACCTTCCATCGCAACTTCCACAGAGCTGAGTGACCCGGAGATCCTTGAGTTCCTCTCGGCGCGTCGTGAGGCTCGCGTTGAGATGCGCGTGCCGCAGCGTGGTGATCGGGCGCGGATCCTGCGGCTGGCCGAACGCAACGCAGAGGAGTGGCTCATTCGTCGCGAGGCCGAAGAGGACGCGGATCGTGAGCGTGCCGACGCGGCGCTCTCAGCGCTCGCCGTCGCACTCAACCTCGATGCATCGCCGGCGCGTATTGAGTGCGTCGATGTGAGCACTATTCAGGGGGCGTTCACCGTCTCGTCGCTGACCGTTGCGCAAGAGGGTCAGTTGGCGCCGAAGGAGTACCGCCGCTTCCGTATTAGGGGGGTGACTGGGCAGGATGACTTCGCGGCACACGCGGAAGCGCTCACGCGTCGCTTCGCCCGATCCGTGGCGGATGGGACCCAACGGAGTGGTGAGGCTGAGTCACGCGCTTGGAGCCTGCCCGACCTTCTCGTCATCGATGGTGGTCGCGGGCAGGTCTCTGCCGCCGCCGCCGTTCTGGATGCCGCAGGTTTAACAATCCCTCTCGTCGGCCTTGCCAAGGAGCGCGAAGAGCTCTGGCCGCGCGACGCCTCCGCGCCGATTCTTCTGCCCGCCACCGATCCTGGGCTGCGCCTTCTGCAACGTCTTCGCGATGAGGCACATCGGTTTGCGATCGGCTATCACCGCACGCTGCGCAGTCGGGCGGCGACGGCGAGCCGGCTCGACGGCATCCGTGGGCTCGGCCCAACGAAGCGAAAGGCGCTCCTGCGTCGGTTCGGATCAGCGGCGGGGATCGCCGCCGCCCCCGTTGAGGCTCTCACCGAGGTCGCAGGGGTAGATGATGCCCTTGCCGCACGGATCCTATCGGCCCTCGGCGCGGATCGTGGCTGATAGGGGCTGACGGGCGCCCCTGCTAGGATTCTCGGCAATGCGTAAGTTCACCCCGTACCTGATCCTGGCCACAGCCCTTCTGGCGCTGGCTATTGACCTACTTCCAAATCTGAGTCTCCCCGCCAGCGGAACAGCCGGCGGCACGCGTCCAATTGAGACCAAGCTTGGCCTCGACCTGCGCGGTGGGCTACGCGTTGAGTATCAGGTGCAGCCAGTTGACGGCATCAGCGCTACCGCTGCTGATCTCGCCACCATCCGCGACATCATTGAGCGTCGCGTCAACAGCACCGGTGTCTCAGAGCCGCTCGTGCAGACGCAGGGGAGCGACCGCATCGTGGTCGAGCTGCCTGGTGTCACCAATCCCGATTCCATCCGCGCCCTGCTCGGCACAACCGGTCGACTTGATCTTGTGCCGCTTCCGCGCGAGGTCTACGGCTTCTTTAACACCGCGACGGGCCAGCCTACCGACGGTGTAAAGCCGGTACCCGGCGAGGGTGAGACGCTCAGCGACACAACCCTGAAGGCGCTCTTCTCTGGTGACCAGATTGAGTCTTCGGCCGTACAGATTGATGAATCCGGACGGCGCGTCGTCTCGTTCAAGCTGAAGTCGGAGGGCTCAGAGCTCTTCGCCACCTGGACGAAGGCGAACATCGGCTCCTACTTTGCGATCGTTCTCGACGGTGCTGTGAAGTCGGCTCCGTACATTCAGAGCGCGATCACTGGCGGCGAGGCGCAGATCTCGGGTCCTGGCGCGGCCGGCTTCGCAGTAGACGAAGCGACAAATCTTGTCACGATCTTAAAGTTCGGCTCCCTCCCATTCCCGATTGCAGAGATTGGTGTCACCGACGTGAAGGCGACCCTCGGCGCGTCCTTCCTCGGCCAAGCGCTCTTCGCGGGCGCCGTTGGGATCTTGCTCGTCTTCCTCTTCATGCTCTTGCACTACCGCGTGGCCGGTGCCGTCGCTAACGTTGCCCTCATCTTCTACGTGATCATCGTCTTGGCGATCTTCCGACTCGTCCCCGTCACGCTGACCCTCGCCGGTATCGCTGGCTTTGTCCTCTCCATCGGCATGGCGGTGGATGCGAACATCCTGATCTTTGAGCGCACCAAAGAGGAGTTGCGTATTGGGAAGGGGATCGCCCCTGCAGTGGAGGCTGGATTCAGCCGAGCCTGGAACTCCATCCTCGATTCGAACGTTTCGAGCTTGATCACCGCGTTCATCCTCTTCTACTTCGGCTCGTCAACGATTAAGGGCTTCGCGCTAGTGCTCATCATCGGCGTGCTCTGTTCTCTCTTCACCGCCGTCACGGTGACGCGCCTGATCTTGCGCGCCGTAATCGCGCGTAAGCGCTTCTCCTCGCCGTACCTCTACGGAGTGGCGAAGGGTGACCTCGACGCACTCGATCGGGGGGCCATCAATGGATAAGATCATTGCGCGCAAGCGCTGGTTCTTCGTCTTCTCGATTCTTATCACTATCCCTGGCCTGCTATTTACGCTGGCGACCCCCTTCTCGGGCGGCTCTATTGGGCTGAAATTCTCCATCGACTACACGGGCGGCACCATCTGGGAGTTCCGGCCAGAGAGCCCAGCCGATCCGCTGGTAGTGCAGGCGGCAGTCGCCAGCGCGGGCCACGAAGAGGCGACGGTCACCGAAGCTGGAACCGGCTTCCTGATTGTGCGCACGAAGCCGCTCGACCTGCAGGCTGGCCAAGATCAGATTGATAACGCGGGCGCTGAACTCCAGGCCATTCGCGAGGCGGTCATTGCGGCGGTTGGACCGATTGCCGAAGAGGGTTCGGTCTCTACGGTTGGCCCCGTGATCAGCCAAGACCTGACGCAGCAGGCGCTCCTTCTCGTTGTGCTCGGCTCGATTGGCATCGTGCTCTGGATGACCTACCGCTTCCGCAACCTTCGGTTCGGCATGGCAGCTCTCGCGGCGCTCCTCCACGACGTCATCGTCACGGTGGGCTTCTTCGCGATCGCCGGCACCGTTGCGGGGATTGAGATCGATGCCCTCTTTGTGACCGCCATGCTCACGATCATCGGCTTCTCGGTGCACGACACGATTGTGGTGTTTGACCGTATCCGTGAGAACCTGGTGCGCCACGCAGGTGCCCCATTCGGCGATATCGTCAACCACTCGATCGTGCAGACGCTGGGTCGGTCGTTCAACACCACGGCTACCGTGTTGATTACGCTGCTCACCCTGCTCGTCTTCGCGGGTGGTTCGATTCGTACGTTTGTGCTCATTCTTTTCGTCGGCATCCTGTCGGGAACATACTCTTCAATCTTTTTCGCCAGCCCACTTCTAGTCTGGTGGGAGGAGCGCGCTCAGGCGCGCAAGGCGGCAGCGGCTCGAACCGGCACGGCGTAGGGTGCCAGCGCGGGCCTGGCGCCTTGAGCCGGTCGCGACTCTTCATCCTGCCGCCGACGGACAACTCCAGGCGAGCGCGGAGCTCCTGCAACTCTTCGCAGACCTGCTGATCCCCAAGAACCTGC
>SHYI01000062.1 GCA_009692905.1 Chloroflexota bacterium | reverse complement strand
CTTCGACCACTGCCGCGCACAGGCCGAGCTGCACCGCAGCCATTCCATGGCGCAAAGCCTCCAACGAATCGCGACCTGATGAGCAGAGATGGTGCCCAGCGTCGATCGTTCAGCCCAGCCCCGATCATTGCGGCCCTCCTGCTCGTGCTGCTCGCAGCGGGGAGCCTCGTCGGCCTATCGCTGAGTACCCCCGCCCCCTCAGGTAATCCCAATAGCGGGCCTGAGGTGACAGAGGGCGTCACCGTTGCTGGAACGATTGCCTTCGGACGTGGCGGCTCGATCTGGAGCGTGAGCGGAGCTGGACTACGTCAGCTGACCACCGCGACCACCGATTCCCACCTCGCCTGGAGCACCGACGGCGTCTGGCTCTATGCCGTCCGACACCGCACAGAGACTGGCGGCCGCCTTCTCGGGAGCGGCAGCGTGCAGAAATATGAGATGAGCGTTCCCACCCTTCTCCGCCTCTCGGCATATGGCGGCGGTGAAGAGGTGATCTTTGATGGTCTGATCCTCGGATCGCGACCTGCGCTCAACTGGTCCGGCTTCATGTACGGTCCAGCCCTTGCCAGTGATGGTCGCATCGCCGTCGCAACGGATTACCGTGGTAGTAGCGTCGGCACGGATGTGGTCGTTCGCATCCTGAGCGGTGATGGCTCCGCCATCTCAACGCCGCCACTGCCGCACATCGCACCATTCGGTCACCAGGACCCCGTCTGGAGTCCCGATGGCAGCGCGATCTACTACGTGCAGAACGGTCTCTCGGAAGGCACTTCTTCGTCGCGAATCATTCGCTACAACATTGCCAAGAAGAGCACGACGCGAATCGGTGAGAAGGGGATCGTGCAGCCAGCGATCAGTCCCGATGGCCGATGGATCGCCGCAACGCGCATTTCTGCACGTGGCACGGATGTGGTGATCATGAACGCAGCCACTGGTGAGGTCGTGCTTGAGATCACGCGCACTGGCAAGTCGTGGGCTCCAGCCTGGTCACCGACGGGCGCGCAGATCGCCTACCTCTCTGCAAACGGGAGCCTAGCGAGTCTCAATCTCGCCTCATTTAGCGTTGCGTCATCTGGCATCCCAAATCCGCCAGTGATCTTGAGCCCCCTCCGCGACCCAGTTGATCCAAATGTGCGGCCGGCGTGGGGGAGCTTGAATACGGCGCCAGTAACGGAGAGCCCAGCGCCATGAGTCAATATCTCGACCTACTCGGCGCATCTACGGCTCGAGTGGGCTCGCTCCTCTGTGTCGGCATCGATCCGGTCCCCTCAGCACTCCCCGTGACATTTCGCGAATCGCATGCCGGTATCGAGCGGTGGATTGACACGCTCATTGCTGCGACCGCCCCGCATGCCGCCGCATTCAAGATGAACCTTGCCTATTTTGAGGCGCTCGGCAGCGAGGGGATGCGACTGGCCGAACACGTGCGACGGCAGATTCCAGCGGAGATTCCACTCATCGTCGATGCAAAGCGTGGTGACATTGGGGCGACGGTTACGGCCCAAGGTGTTGCCCTCTTCGACGTGCTCGGCGCTGATGCAGTGACGGCGAATCCGTATCTGGGCATCGGTGCCCTGGCCCCCCTTCTCGACCGCACAGACAGGTTCACCTACCTCCTCTGTCGCACATCGAATCCCGAATCGGGTGAGCTGCAGAACCTTCGGGTTGGTGCCAGCGCTGAGGAGCCAGAGGAGACGCTTGCTGAGCGAGTCGCGCGACTCGCGGGGCGTCGTGCAGAGGGGCTGGCTGGACGCATCGGCCTAGTCGTCGGTGCGACCGATGCCGCGGCGCTCCGCCAGGTCCGAGCGGCGGCCCCCGGTCTCCCCTTTCTCGTCCCTGGGGTAGGGGCGCAGGGGGGTGCGGCTAGTGCAGTGGTCGCCGATGGCGGCGCTACGGCCGCCCCTGGGAGCGGGGTGGTCGGGAGGGGGTTGCTCGTGAATGTGGGGCGCGGGATCAGCGACGCTGGAGCGACCGACGAGCGGGTGGCAGACGCGCTGGGCGCTGCAGCGGCGGAGTGGGGGCGGCGCCTCGCTATACTCGCCCCCTAAGGGCGCCAGCCCACTACGAGGAGGTTTTCAATGCCAAACGTCGGACCATTTGAACTGATCCTGATCCTCGCCGTCGTGCTCTTGGTCTTCGGGCCAGGGAAGCTTCCAGAGATTGGGAAGGCCGTCGGCAACTCGTTCCGCGAGTTTAAGGATGCAACCTCAGGTACCTCTTCGGCACCGGCCAAGCCACGTGCCAAGAAGGCGACAAAGCGCGCCACAGCGTCGCGTTCGAAGCGAAAGGCGTAACGTCGGTTCGAGCCGATCATGCCTCGGGCCCGAGAGATCAGCGACGCACCAGCGCCGCTCATCCATCACCTTAAGGAGCTACGCCGACGTGTCGGCATCGCCCTCGCCGCAGTGGTGGTTGGAGGCATCGTTACCTTCGCCTGGTGCGACACCCTCATCGCGCTGCTGCGCACCCCACTCAACGACACCCCGCTCTTCTTCGTGGGCGTCGGCGACGCGTTCGGGATTCGCATGCAACTCAGCCTCATCGGGGGCGTGGCGCTGGCGATGCCGATCTGGCTCTGGCAGGCATGGGCGTTTATTCGTCCAGGCCTAACAGACTCGGAGCGTCGTGCCGCACGGCCCTGGATTCCACTCGCGCTCCTCCTCTTTGTCGTTGGCGTTGCAGTCGCCTGGGTCGTCTTGCCGTTTGCGGTGAGCTTCCTCCTATCGTTTGCGACCGACGATCTCACCCCACTCATTGCCGCTGATCGCTACTTCGGATTTGTCGGCTCACTCATGCTGGTGTTCGGGCTGGCGACGGAGTATCCGATCCTTCTCGTCTTCCTCTCTCGCGTTGGGGTGGTCACGTCAGCCAAGCTCCGACGCTGGCGACGAAACGCGCTGGTCATCGCCGTTATTGTCGGTGCGTTTGCCACGCCGGGAACAGATCTGATCAGCCCGATCGTGCTTGGGGTGGTGCTCTACCTCCTCTACGAACTCTCGATCTGGCTCGTTCGGGCAGGGGGGCGCTAGTGGCGACCGCCGTCGTGCCGCACAAGATCGTGTTGCTCACGGGGATGTCGGGTGCGGGGAAGAGCACCGCAACGAAGTCGCTAGAAGATGTCGGATTCCGCACGATTGACAATATGCCGAACGATTTGATCCCCGCGCTTCTGGAGAAGATTCGACTCCAGCCCGAGCGGTTCGCGCGCCTCTGCCTCGTGATTGATGCCCGCGATGGTGATCCGCGTTCCACTATTGATGCGGTCCGAAGTGCGAGCGCAGCAATTGGACTCGAGAGTCGTGTGATCTACCTCGATTCACGCGACGATGTGCTCATTCGTCGGTTTAGCGAGACGCGGCACCGCCATCCGCTCGGTGGACCAATTGATGCGCCGAGTGACGTTGCTGGGGCCATCCGAGCGGAGAGGGACCTGCTCAGCGCTTCACGCGAGATTGCCGATGCCGTGATTGATACGAGCGACCTCTCGGCTCGCGAGTTGCGAGATCGGCTGGTGCAAGAGGCGTTAGGTGGCGACGCCTCGATCTCTATTCACCTCACCAGTTTCGGCTACAAGCACGGGATCCCTCTTGATTCAGATCTGCTCTTCGACGTGCGATCGGCGGCGAATCCGCACTGGGTCCCAGAGTTGCGGCCGAAGGATGGTCGCGACGGCGAAGTTGCCGCGTACGTGCTGAACGATCCGGTCGGGGCTTCAATTGAGGCGGCAATCGCGGCGTTCGCCGTTGCCACCCTCAAGACCTACCTTGGCGATGGTCGTGGTCGTCTGAGTATCGCGATCGGTTGCACAGGTGGCCGCCACCGTTCCGTGGCGATCAGCGAGTCGTTGGCTACGAAACTGCGGGCGCAGGCTGGAGCGCACACGGTCCATATTCACCACCGCGATGTGGAGCGAACCTAAGCGGTGAGTCGAATTGGCTGGCTGAAGCCTGGTCTCGGGGTAAAGCGCTGGCTGCTCTTGGCCTTTCTCGGTGCGGGGACGATTGCGCTCGGTGCCCTGAGCGGGATCCGCGCACTCGCCACAGGGGCGCAGCTCCCAGATCCACTCGTCCAAATCGCTGAAGCGGTCGCCCTGCGCGATCTCGATCCGATGGTTCGCGCCGCCGTTGCGGCCGGCTTTGGGCTGCTTCTGGTGGGGGTTGGGCTGGGCGGGCTGGCACGGGCGGCGATCCTGCCGTACCGCACAGATCGACCGGGGGTCTCCCTCCTTGAGCTCCTCGAGCGCCGTCGTCGGCTGGCGCGTGGACGTCGCGTGGTGGTGCTCGGTGGCGGAACGGGGCTGGGGACTGCTCTTCGTGGCCTGAAGCTTGAGACCGCGCATCTCACCGCGATCGTTTCGATGGGGGATGACGGCGGATCGTCAGGGATGCTGAGGGAGCAACTCGGGATTCCGCCCGTGGGCGACCTGCGGAACTGCCTCGTCGCCCTCTCGGACTCGGAGTCGACAGCGGCCGATCTTCTGCGCTTTCGACTCCCAGCTGAGCCTGGCGCAGCACGCGGGCACGCCATTGGCAATCTCTTGCTCGCCGCTGCGATCCACCAGGAGGGGGGAGACCTTGAGCGTGGCGTTGCGCGCGTGCATCGCATTCTCAATGTTCGGGGAGAGGTGATTCCGGGAACGACTGTCGCGTTGGAGCTAATCGGCACCACGACGGACGGCGCAACCGTGCGCGGTCAGGCCCAACTGGCACGCACACGCCACATTGACCGCATGCGCATTACACCTGAAGGGGCGCGAGCGACTCCGTCAGCGATTACTGCGATTCAGCAGGCCGACCTGATCGTGCTCGGCCCAGGCTCTCTCTACACCAGCGTGATCCCACATCTGCTCGTTCCAGAAATTCTTGCAGCGCTACAGGCACGGTGCGCGCCGCTGGTGTGGGTCGCGAACGTTGACGAGCAAGAGGGGGAGACCGATGGGATGGATCTTGATGCCCATCTTGCAGCACTCGAGGCGCATGGAGCGTCGGGCCTCATTGACGGCATCCTCGCCACCTCTGCAAGCTCGCGCCGCGCTGGAGCGGTCGGCGGCGTGCCAATCGCGCCAACGCTGCACCACACCACCGATGCGGAGGGTCGTAAGCGTCCACCACTCTTCGTTCGCGATATTGCCTCCCGGCGGACGCCGCACCTGCATGAGCCGAACCTCCTCTCTCGCGCGCTCTTACGCCTCCCACTGCGCGAGCCTCGACGCACACGATGAGTCGGGGAGAGGCGGACCTCGTCGCCTCAATCCGTCATGAGCTCGCGGCGATCCGACCGGCGCGAACCTGCTGCATTCAGGCGGAGCTCGCCGCACTTGGCGATTCAGGCCGTCGCGTCGATGTCTCCCTGGCACGAGCGGTGCACGAGCTCGGCACGGAGCTCTCTCAGCGCGGAGCGGCGAGGGCCTGGGTAGGATCGCCACGGCACCAGGCTGAGAGTTGCGCCGCCGACTTGGGCTCTGCGCGTTCGGCACAGCACTGTCGCTTTGCACTCCTGCGCGGTCGACTCCTTGCGAGGGGATCCCTCTCACTCGCCTCAGGGAGTGTGCACCTTGAGATCAACGTCTCTGCTGCAGAGGCGACGCATCTGGCTCGACTGACAGAGCTAGATCAGCTTGGCGGACATCGCCGCGAGCGACGTGGCAAGGGACTGCTCGTATGGAAGGGCCGCGATGTGCTCATTGATCTGTTGCGGCGGCTCGGTGCAACTGCCGCAGTGGCCGAGATGGAGGCCCGTGGCATCGGCCGAGAGGTTCGCGGAAGCTTGAATCGCAGCGTGAATGCTGAGACCGCAAACCTCACGCGTGCGGTGCATGCTGGGATACGGCAGGCGCGAGCCTGTACCGTGGCGTTAGAGGAGGAGCTTCTGCAGGCTGACGGTCTTCACGCACGGGTCGCCCGCGCTCGATCGGCAGCCCCCGACGCAACCCTTGCCGAGCTTGCCGTCGAACTTGAGCTGGCGCGCTCCACGGTGCAGCGCGCACTCGCCGAGATTGAGCGTCGTGTCAGTGAGGCGCAGGCAGGCGACCACTCAGCGGGGCAA
This sequence comes from Chloroflexota bacterium, assembly GCA_009692905.1. Classification (GTDB taxonomy): domain Bacteria; phylum Chloroflexota; class Limnocylindria; order Limnocylindrales; family Limnocylindraceae; genus Limnocylindrus. The sequence continues at coordinate 88 of SHYI01000062.1, read as the reverse complement.
CCTCTGCGATGATTCACACATGAGCAGCCGGCAGATCACGATCATTGCGAACTGGAAGGCGAACCTTCCGCCGAGTGAAGAGGTCGCG
>SHYI01000061.1 GCA_009692905.1 Chloroflexota bacterium | reverse complement strand
CCGTTGCCACGCGCGCTAGATGCCGTCAGCACGTTGCCGACCACGGCGATACGCTCGCGCCGACCGACCACGTGGGTTCCGGCCGCGGCGACCAACTTGCCGTTGCGGTGAATGCCGCGATAGACCCCCTCAGCAACCGCGAGTGGTGGGAGCCATGCGGCGAAGCCCAACTGGTAGAGGTGATTCAGCGCTTGCGCATCGGAGGGGATGAGCGGCACGACCAGCGCTGCGGCGGGGCCCGTGTATGGCACGAACTCGGCACGCGTCAGACCCATGCGCAGCATCGGGTTGATCTTCTCCGTCTCGTAGGTCAGATCGAGGACTGGGTTCCCCCCGATCGGCGTCGGCACCCAGGCGGCGCGTGGGCGAATCCCGTGCTGCAAGATGGTGGCGATCCCCTCTGGCTCACCGTACAGATGCAGCGGCTGCGGCGCCCACCCCGAGTACTCCATGCCGAGTGCAATTGGCGTTGCGCCGCGGCGCGCAACGAAACAGCGCGTGCGCGGAAACTCACCATCATCAAGATCGGCCAGGGCGTGTGCCGTAATCCAGCGGTCGCCGGTGATGAGCGATCGCACCAGCTCGCGATCGCGCGTTGCCGAAACCTCTATCGGCGTGGTGCTCATCAGTCAATCAGCGTGATGCCGTCAAGTGCCAGCAGCTCAACGCGTGGTGTTGCAACCTGCACGCCACTTGTTACGCCACGCGCAGCGAATGGTGCGCCGCGTTGCGCCGCCGCGCTGTTGACCGCCACAACGCGCTTGGTGAGTTCGGCGCCGGTGAAATCGGTCGCTGCAGATCCGACAACCAGGTAGACGGGCACACCTGAGAAGAGTGCGGCGGCGGCGAGGCCGACGCCACCCGCTGGCACCACGGCGTAGCCGGCACGGCTGATCGCATCGCTACCAAGGATCAGTGCGCCGATCGGGCCGTCAGCATTCGCGATCTCACTCGCGAGTTGGCCGTCTTCCAAGAGTCGTGGGGTGAGGCCGGCGCGCACCGCGTCGGCGGCGTCGATGGCGCCGAGTCGTGCTGCGCCGCGCACATCGACCGTGGGGCCGGCAGCGATCGTGATCGTGCGCACAGCGAGGTGGCGCAGCGCCTCATGCAGTGGGGCGAGGTCGCCCCACGCGGTGGCGCCGAGTCCAGGTCCGCTGGCGATGATCGCGCCGCGAGCAAGGCCTGCGCTCTTCAGCGTTGCGGCGATGCGCTTGCCGTACGCGGCACGCTGACCGAGCTGCGTTGCCGCGCGCGCGGCGATCGCGGCATCGAGGTTCTCGCCCCCCAAGGCAGCAGGGAGGAGTGCGTCAAGTTCGGCGTGCAGTGAGCCTGCCAGTGGTGCGGCGTTACGAAGCGCGGCGGCGGCGGCATGGAGGCGTGCAACGCGACCACCGACCGAGCCGACACTGGCGAGGGCGAGGGCGAAGGCGGCGGCAAGGCCACGGATCGGACCGGGGGCAATGGCGTCAACGGCCAGGAGTGCGGCGATGCTGCTCGCGCTCGTCGCGCGGCGCTCAGCGATCACCGCTGGGAGGGCACGAACATCGAGCACGATCACAGCGCCCTCTTCGTCGCGAATCGGTGAGGCGAAGGCTGGCTCTGGGGCCGCTGCGCCCGCCTTGATTAGCCCCGCATCGCCCGGCATGTCGAGATGCGTCTCTGCGGCGCGTCGGCGTGTTGGCTCGACGCCAGGTTCACGCGTGGGTGTAGCCAGGTCGGCACTGATTGACTGCGCCTGACCGCGCAGGGCGCCGAGAGCGCCGAAGAGTGATCCGGCGGTGGCGGCACCATCGTTGGCGATGCTGCGAAGGAAGGATCTACGATCGCTTGCAGGGCGCTTCGCCATAGCGGCGACTAGAAGGCGATGATCGCCGAGACGATGCCGTCTGGGAGTCGCTTGCGACCACCAAGGACGGGGAGCTCTGCCAAGAAGCTGATGCCGACGACTACCGCGCCGAGCTGCTCGACAAGTTTCACGGTGCCGGCAACGGTGCCGCCCGTGGCGAGGACGTCGTCGACGATCACGACGCGCGCGCCCTTTTGGAGCGCATCGCGATGGATCTCGAGAACATTCTTGCCGTACTCAAGGTCGTACTCCACCGAGATGGTTTCGGCGGGGAGCTTGCCGAGCTTGCGCACTGGCACAAAGCCGACGCCGAGGGTGGCGGCGATCGGCGCCCCAAAGATGAAGCCGCGCGATTCGATGCCGATGATCACGTCGGGCTTCAGCACACGAATCGGTGCGGTCATCGCCTCGAGGGCGGCGGCGAAGGCCTCACCATCCTGCAGGAGGGTGGTGATGTCGCGAAAGACAATCCCCTTCTTCGGAAAGTCGGGGATCGTTCGAATCTTCGAGGAGAGCTGTTCAGGAGTCACCGCGGAAGTTTACGCGAGCGGCGCGCCTGCCGTGTTCGTCGCCTCCCAGCGGCGTACCTCAGCCACGATCCCCTGCACGAGTCGTGCGGCGAGACGCCACGCCTCCCCACCCGTCACCCGCTCCCGACTGCGGATCTGACTGCCGCTCATGCTCAGCTCTGGAGTGGGGTTCGCCACCATGGCGCGCGCTGCCAGGCCAGGCTGCAGCTCGCCGAGGCGCACGATGAGGCGACCCTCCTCAATAAGGAGTGAGGCGAGCCCCGCCTCGCTGGCTCCGGCGCGGAGCCGCGCCACCTCCAGGAGTCGCTCCGCCTCTGCTGGCGGTGCGCCGAAGCGGTCGCGCAGCTCTTCGGCGATGGCGTTGATCGTGGCATCGGAGTCGGCGATACCGAGGCGACGGTAGAGATCGAGTCGCTGCCCCTCATCTGCCACATAGCTCTCAGCAAAGTGTGCGGAGACAGGGAGATCAATAAGCGCCGCGGTGCGACGACGCGCCGGTTCGCGACCTTCGCGGCTCGCACGCCGCACCTCGACCGCATCGGCAAGGAGTTGCGCGTAGAGATCAAAGCCGACCGCCGCAATGTGCCCCGACTGTTCGCCACCGAGCAGGTCGCCCGCCCCACGAATCTCAAGATCCGCGAGTGCCAACTGGAATCCGGCGCCGAGGTGCGATGCGTCGAAGATCGCCTTCAGACGCTTGCGCGCATCATCTGTGAGCGCCTCTTCGCGCCGATAGAGGAGATAGCACCAGGCGCGGCGACTGCTGCGGCCAACACGACCACGCAACTGATAGAGCTGGGCGAGGCCGAGGCGATCGGCGCGATCAATGATGATCGTGTTGGCGTTGGGGATGTCGAGACCCGATTCGATGATGGTGGTGCAGACGAGGATCTGCGCCTCGCCGCGCACGAACTCACCCATCACGCGCTCCAGTGCGCGCTCCTCCATCTGCCCGTGCCCCACCACCACGCGAGCATCGGGAACGAGTCGGCGGATCTGCTCCGCTGCCGCCTCAATAGATTCAACGCGGTTATGCACGTAGTACGACTGACCGCCGCGCTCCAGCTCGCGCAACAGTGCGTCGCGCACCAGTTCGAGACTCGCCTCGGTGACGCGCGTCGCCACAGGGTGGCGATCCTCTGGTGGGGTCTCAATGGTGGAGAGGTCGCGAATCCCCGAGAGGGCGAGGTTGAGGGTGCGCGGGATCGGCGTCGCGGTGAGGGTCATCACGTCGAGTTCGGCGCGCAGCGACTTCATGCGCTCCTTGGCGGCAACGCCGAAGCGGTGCTCCTCATCAACGACGAGGAGGCCAAGGTGCTTGAAGGCGACATCCTTCGAAAGGAGTCGGTGGGTGGCGACGACCAGGTCGACTTCGCCGGTGGCGAGCTTGGCGACGATCTCGGCCTGTCGCGCGGTGGGAACGCTCCGGGAGAGGAGTTCGAGGCGGAACGGATACGCCGCGAGGCGGCGACGGAAGGTCTCGATGTGCTGCAGGGCGAGCACGGTGGTGGGCACCAGTACGGCAACCTGGCGCCCCGCCTCGAGCACGGCGAAGGCGGCGCGCAGCGCCACCTCGGTCTTCCCGTAGCCAACGTCACCCACGATCACGCGATCCATGGGGCGCGGCCGCGACAAGTCACCCTTGGTTGCCTCGATGGCGGTGAGCTGATCTGGCGTTTCGCGATACGGGAAGGCCGCCTCAAACTCGGAGAGCCACGGACTCCCCGGCGTGATCGCTGGACGATGTGCGAGTTCACGTGCCGCATAAATGCGCAGCAGCTCGTCGGCGAGATCGTCGGCCGCCTTCTTGGCGCGCTCCTTGGCGCGGCGCCACTCCCCACCGCCAAGTCGACTGAGTTGCGGATGCTCTGAGCCAGTGTAGCGCGCAATGCGCGCCAACTGCTCGACCGGCGTGAAGACGGTGTCAGTGCCGCCGTAGGCAATCTCCAGGTAATCGCGCTGATCACCATCACCGCCGCGGCGCAGCATGCCCACGAAGCGACCAACACCGTGGTCTACATGCACCAGGTAGTCGCCCGGGGTGAGTCGCTCCGCCGCCTCACGCGTGATGCCGCGACGGTGCACCGCCGGTCGACGAACACGTGTCGCACCGAAGAGTTCGCGATCGGTGATCACCGTCAGCCCATCGACGCCGCCCTGGAATCCGCCGTCGAGGCCGCCCGTCAGAATCGTCAGCGAGCCAGGCTTCGGGTTGCTGATCAATCTCTCGCTCACCACCGCGCGCTCGCCACCCTCGGTGATCAGCTCGGCAATACGTGCCGCCTGCTCCGAAACGATCAGTACCCGCGCCTTGTCGCGGCGCCAGGTTTCGAGGCCCTCGGTGAGTGCGCGCGATCGCCCGCTCGGCACCACCGGGTCGTGCCAGCCGAATGAGTCGTCACCTTCGGCGCGAATCAGCGTCGTTGCATCAGAGCTCCAGGTGAGCGCTAGTCGTTGATGACCCGCGGTGGTGAGTGCCGCAATGAGTGCAGCACCCTCTGGGATCGGTGACGGCCAACCTGCGGGCAGCAGGCGTGTGGTGCGCAGCACGTCGGCGCGCTCCTCGGTCTGACGCGAGAGTGCATCGGCGGCTTGGCGCAACTCGCCCGGCTCATCGAGCACCACCAGCACATCGCCCACCTGGTCGTAGGCGCGCTCCGCGCTCAGCAACACCGACCAGAGTTCCAGACCGTCGCCGCGCTCCGCCTGGTTGCGCGCGGCAATCCCCGCCTCCCATCGTGCAAGGTCCTCTTCGAGTCGTGGCGGCAGTTCGGTTTCGCCGCCGCCGCGCACGATCCCTTCGGCGGTTGCCCGGGCGGCCGCAACGCGCGCCGCGTCGAGGGGGAACTCACTCGCTGGGAGGAGTTGCACGAGCGGCACCGCCTCACGACTGCGCTGGTCGGCTGGGTCAATGCGGCGAATGCTCTCAATCTCATCGCCGAACCATTCAATGCGGAGCGGGGAGGTCTCGCCCGCGGGGAAGAGGTCGACGATTCCCCCGCGTCGCGCAATCTCGCCGCGGCCACCAACGAGAGGGACGGCCTCGTAGCCGAGGGCAATGGCGCGCGACGTCACCGCGTCGAGGGTGATGCGATCGCCCGCGCGCAAGAGGAGTGTCTCGGCGCGCAGATCGGCAAGCGAAATCGTTGGCTGTGCCACCGCGAGCAGCGAGGTCACCAGGATGCGTGGGCTCCCCTCATGCCACGCGGCGAGCGTCGCAACGCGGCCGGCCGACTCATCGATGACCAGTTCGCCACGCTCATACGGCAGTGCGCTGCGCGGCTCAAGTAGTACGACGGCGGTTGGGTCGTGGAACCAGGAGCGCAGCGCATCGGCAACACGTTCGGCGACCTCGGGGTCGCGCGCAACCCAAACGATGCGCCGATCAGCGGCGAGCGCCGCGCCGAGCTGCGCCTTTGCGGCATGGGGAACGTGAATGAGCGATGCGTCGCTCTTCGATAGTTGCTTGGTGAGTGCCGTGAATGGTGCTGCGGCGCGCAGCGTGTCGAGGAGTGGTGCGAGTGACGGCGTGTGGCGATTCACCCTTCGCGATCGGCCTTGTCGCGACCGAGCAACTTGCGCCATCCATGTGCGGTCTTGCGAATTCCATCGGCACCGGCTGGCCCATCGATCTCACCCGCCTTCGGCAGGTTGGCCGGATCGGCGGCGCTGCCAGCCTCGGGCTCGGGGAGTGCCCATCCGTTGAATGCGGTCGCCGCCTTATTCAGCCCACTCCGCGCCCAGAGTTCGATCGCCTCGCCCGCTGCGACCTCAAC